>NZ_JMQC01000008.1:2345000-2360000 GCF_000746925.1 Bacillus clarus | reverse complement strand
CTAGAAACCGAAGCCGTTCCAATGTTAATTGGAATATGAAAATCAAAATACGTACCAATTACATTTACAAGAAACAATAGCGCTATACCTAACGTTACATGAAAGAGTAGTTTCCCTATCAATCGCACCGGTTTTGCAGAAACACCAAAAATAAGAAAAATAAAAACTAAAGTAAGGATACCACCAATAATAATTGTAGAATTCATTTTTCTCCTCCTTATAAATTACCTATACATTCTATTTGTATGGGACAAGATAATAAAAAAGAACACACAATTAAGTAGCCCTCTATTAACCCAATTCTTTATAGATCTCTGATCGTTAAAAATAAAAAAGCCCTGATTTAAAAATCAGGACTTTTACCATTGTTCCATTTTTACAGGGCGACGTTTCGCTTCTTTTAATAAGAAAAAATATTTCGCTTCTGCTATTTTCAAAGAACAAATTACCTCTTGAGAAGGCTCAACACTTTGTTCTACCATCCTTTTCTGACGTAACCATTCATTCTTTACCTTTTCTAACAATACAATTAACTTATCATCGTACTCTTTGCGCAACTTTCCCTTTTTTTGAAAAAACATTTTAACTTCTCCTCTTATACTTCTCTACGGCCTTCTAAGGCTTTCGATAATGTTACTTCGTCTGCATACTCTAAATCGCCGCCAACTGGTAGGCCATGTGCAATACGAGTCACTTTAATACCTGATGGTTTTAAGAGGCGGGAAATATACATTGCAGTAGCTTCCCCTTCAATATTAGGATTCGTTGCTAATATAACTTCTTGTACAGTTTCATCTTGTAATCTTTTTAATAACTGCGGAATATTAATGTCCTCAGGTCCGATTCCTTCCATCGGCGAAATCGCACCACGTAGCACATGATATACGCCTTGATACTCTTTCATTTTTTCCATCGCAATAACATCTTTCGGCTCTTGTACAACGCAAACAACCGATTGATCGCGATGTGAATCATCACAAATATAGCAAGGATCTCGATCAGTAATATGTCCACATACGGAACAGTACGTTAAATTACGCTTTGCATTTACAAGTGCTTTGGCAAAGTCTAATACGTCATCTTCTTTCATATCTAATACGAAGAATGCCAATCGAACAGCCGTTTTCGGGCCAATTCCCGGCAATTTCATAAAGCTATCGATAAGCTTTGATATTGGTTCTGGATAATGCATATGTCAATATCCTCCTACTAGAACATTCCACCTGGTAAGTTTAAGCCTTTTGTAAATTGTCCCATTGTAGAGTTTGAAAGTTCTTCAGCCTTTTTCAGTGCATCATTTGTTGCAGCTAACACAAGGTCTTGTAACATTTCGATATCTTCTGGATCTACAACTTCCTCTTTAATTTTCACTTCAAGAATTTGTTTATGTCCATTTACAATGACAGTAACCATTCCGCCGCCAGCTGTACCTTCAACTGCTTTTTCTCCAAGCTCTTCTTGTGCTTTCGCCATTTGCTTTTGCATTTTTTGCATTTGTTTCATCATGTTATTCATATTTCCCATTCCGCCACGCATCATAATAAATTCCTCCTAATAATTATTATTCTTTTATTTCAATAAGTTGTTGCCCTACCAATTTTACAGCTTCTTCTACAAGAGGATCTTCCTTTTGCTCTGCGCCTTCTTCCGAATTACCGCCTTCACGTTGTAAAAAGTCTTCACGGATTTTACCCCATTCACTTTTTGGAATGGCAATCATATTTAACCTTTTACTTAACAATTCAAAAAGAGTTTGTTCCACTGTATCCATCGCTTCACGATTTTCACTCGCCATTTTACAATGAATCTCATATTGAAATGCTAACACATAGGAATCATCTGAAGCCGCTACCGGCTCACTATTTTCTAATAAAACAGCAAACGCAACTTTATTATGGGACTTGAGTCTTCCTAACAACTCACCCCATACAGCTTTTAACTGTTCTAAATCTTGACGCTTCGCTTGTTTTAGCACTTCATTTACACGTCCAACAGGAATTTTCATACTTCCTGTTCGTACTGGCTTTGGCGTTGTACGCGTCTCTCTTACTTCTTGTTGTACACCATTTGGTATACCATTCTTCTTAACATGTTCTAATTCTTTTTCGAGTTGTTGCATCCTGTTCATAATTGCTTGTAAACGATCCGTACCATTTGCCTGCATCATAAATTGCTGACAGAGTTGCACCATAACAACTTCTAAGAAAATCCGCGGATGATTCGTCCACTTCATTTCCTGTTGCCCCTTACTAAGGGTATGAATAATTTCATAGATTATTTCTGGTTGCATTTGTTCACTAAGCGTACGGAATTGCTCATCTACAATTACTCGTTCTAACATATGTTCTAATTGTGGTGAAGTTTGATATAAAAGCATATCGCGATAATAGTAAATGAAATCTTCCATAAAACGTACTGGATCCTTCCCTTTACTCATCATATTATCTATAATACGCAACGCTCCTGATACATCATTTTCACGTATACATTCTACAAGGTTACCTAAGTATTGTTGCGAAACAGAACCCGTTACAGCTAAAACGTCCTCAGTCGTCACTACTTCATCGCTATAAGAAATAGCTTGGTCAATTAAACTTAACGCATCACGCATACCACCCTCAGCGGCGCGCGCAACAATTTGTAACGCTTCATCCTCTACCTGTGTACCTTCATTTGTAACAACTGTCGATAATCTCTCCACAATATCTTGTACTGATATTTTCCGGAACTCAAAACGTTGACAGCGCGAAATGATCGTAGGTGGAATTTTATGTGGTTCTGTTGTCGCTAGAATAAAGATAACATGACCTGGTGGCTCTTCTAATGTTTTTAAAAGAGCATTAAAGGCACCCATGGAAAGCATGTGAACCTCATCAATGATGTATACTTTATATCCTACAGCACTTGGGGCATATTTTACTTTATCTCTTATATCTCGAATTTCATCTACACCGTTATTTGAAGCCGCATCAATTTCTAATACATCCGAAATAGATCCTTGTGTAATTCCTAAACAAGCAGGACATTCATTACACGGTTCAGCTACCGGGGCATGCTCACAGTTAATTGCTTTTGCAAATACTTTTGCAATCGTCGTTTTCCCTGTTCCCCTCGGACCAGAGAATAAATAAGCATGTGAGGCTTTCTCTTGAAGAAGGGCATTTTGCAACGTTTTTGTTACGTGCTTTTGACCGACTACATCTTCAAACTTTTGCGGTCTCCATGTTCGGTATAACGCTTGGTACGACACGAAAATACGGCCTCCCTCAAAGGTTATTATCTCATTTATTATAACCCATTCTGTTTATAGATTCCAAAAGTTATTTTACATACAAAAAACCCACCTTTACACAAGGTGAGTTTTGTATACATATATAACTGCCGTGCACCTTCTGTCGATTACGTACCATAAGCGTTACTCAAGCAGTTAGCTCGGTTCAGGCACTCCTGCGGCACACGAGAAAACCCGCTTATTGCTGCTTCCTTCCGGACCTGACAAGGTTCACGGGGTCCCGTTGCGCAGGACCCAAACGTCAACACCACTTACTTAAGGCAGACCTTACAGCAACATAACCTCGAGAAGGGATTCGGCCTCGCTAGAGCGGATTGCGAGTATAGGGCACCGCTACCTCCCCGCTTAGCACGGCAAAGTTAAAACCAATATTCGGTTGCCTTATATAAGGCATTATCAGTATAACTTGTTTTTTTGCAAAATGCAAATTTGTTAACAAGCATTATTTTCCTCTTCTTTTTTCTTCTCTTTTCTTTTTCGGCGAAGCTCTCTAAAAAAGTTTGTTAACATCAGCCCGCATTCCTCTTCTAATACGCCTGATACTACTTCACATTGATGGTTAAAACGTTCATCCGTTAAAAGATTCATTAACGTTCCTGCACATCCACCTTTCGGATCACTCGCTCCATACACAACCCGTTTTACACGCGATAAAACAATTCCACCCGCACACATCGGGCACGGTTCTAATGTCACATATAAAGTTGCCTCTTCCAAACGCCATGTTCCTAATTTCTTACAAGCTTTATCTATAGCCAATAATTCAGCATGAGCAATTGATCTTTGCTCCGTTTCCCTTAAGTTATGAGCTACGCTAATCACTTTACCATCTAATACAATGACAGCGCCGATTGGCACCTCTTCTATCTCTTCAGCTTTCTTAGCTTCTTCTATTGCAAGCTGCATAAAATAAATATCTTGTTCCATAATACAGTCCCCTCATCACAAATAAAATACGATTTTTTTCATTTACTACTCTTGGGATAACTTTTACAAATTCAACTCAATCTAAAGAAAAAAGAAAGGTGATTACATATGAAGAACACTGCGTTACTCATCATCGATATGATTAATGACTTCCAATTTTCTCACGGTCCAATTCTCGCACAAAAATGTGAAATAATAATGGAACCTATTTTACAATTAAAGCAAACCATGAAATCATTAGGTTATCCTATAATTTATGTTAATGATCATTATAAACTTTGGAGAGCTGATATCGATCAGCTTATTACTCATTGTACAAATAATTATAGTAAAAATGTTATTCAAGCAATTTCTCCGAGCGCAGATGATTATGTCTTTATTAAACCACATTACTCCGCTTTTTATGAAACTCCACTTAATTCTTTATTAGGTTATTTAAAAATTGAAAAACTCATTGTGACTGGCGTCGCTGGGAATATATGCATATTATTTACAGCTAACGATGCCCATATGAGGAACTATACACTTTATGTACCACAAGATTGCGTTGCTTCTAATAACGATCAAGATAATATGCACGCTCTAAAAATAATGAAAACAACATTAAAAGCAAATATTCTGCCTTCATCTCAATTAAAATTTAACTAGTATATATCTATTTTCTAACTTTTTATGTCAAATTAGTCCACTCGCTTCCCTCTTATGCTACAATAATTCTGTTTTGTGTTTTTATTTACAGTAAATTATGGACTGAAAGGAGGAAACAGCGTGACCGGAGTACCATTTATTACGGTTGAAGGACCAATTGGTGTTGGAAAAACTTCACTAGCGAAGGAAATTTCAACTCACATGCAACTCCACTTATTAAAAGAGATTGTTGATGAAAATCCCTTCTTAGGAAAGTTCTATGAAGACATCGATGAATGGAGTTTTCAAACAGAGATGTTCTTTCTTTGCAACAGATATAAACAATTGGAAGACATTAATATAAAATACTTAAATCAAAATAAGCCAGTAGTAGCAGATTATCATATATTTAAAAATTTAATCTTTGCATCTCGTACATTAAAAGATGTTCAATATGACAAATACATGCAAATTTATCGTATCCTTACGCAAGATATGCCTGTACCAAATGTCATTGTTTACTTAACAGCGAGCCTAGAAACTTTACAAGAACGAATTGCGATGCGTGGAAGAGAATTTGAAAAAAATATGGATCCAAATTACTTACTGCAGCTCACAAAAGATTACGAAACAGCCATGGATACTTTTAAAAAAGATCACCCAGATATCCCGGTATTAAAATTCAATGGGGACAATATGGATTTCGTAAAAAATGCTGATGATTTGAATGTAATTTTATCTACTCTCCAAAATACACTCTTAAAGGGGTCGGAATAGCAATGAATTTAAGGCAAAAATATGATATACCTAATGATGCTGTAATCACGATTGCTGGTACAGTTGGCGTTGGTAAATCAACTATGACAAATGCACTAGCTAACGCTTTAGGCTATCGCACATCATTTGAAAAAGTAGATTCTAATCCGTATTTAGACAAGTTCTATGCTGATTTCACACGCTGGAGTTTTCACTTACAAGTGTATTTTTTAGCGGAACGCTTTAAAGAACAAAAAAGAATCTTCGAATATGGTGGCGGTTTTATCCAAGACCGTTCTATCTATGAGGATACTGGCATTTTTGCAAAAATGCATCATGAAAAGGGGACAATGACAGAAACCGATTATGAAACGTATAAAGGTTTATTTGATGCTATGGTCATGACACCTTACTTCCCTCATCCAGACTTATTAATTTACTTAGAAGGTTCTTTTGATGATATTGTTGGTCGTATTCAAGAACGCGGTCGTCCAATGGAACAACAAACTCCAATTGAGTATTGGAAAGAAATGCATGGACGTTATGAAAATTGGATTAATAACTTTAATTCATGCCCTATTTTACGCTTAAATATTAATGAATACGATATTTTAAAAGATGGGGATTCAATCGAACCAATCATTAAAAAAATTGGACATTTTTTAAAACAAACACGTAAACTTGTAAAATAAAAAACCCGTGCATACGCACGGGTTTTCCTATTAACTTATTTTTTCTTTTTCGTTGGAGCAATAATTTCACTCTCTGGTTTTCCAGCATTAATACGCTGACGAACAGTACTGGTACTAATTTCATATGCATCAGCAATTTCTTTAACAGTCATTTCTTTCCCGTTAATTACTGCTGTTAGCACTTTACCTGTACGTTTTGGAGCTACTTCTTGTTTCTCAGCTTTTTTCTCAGCTTTTTCTGGTGCCTCCACTTTTTTCGCCTCTTGTTTTACATCACAAGTACAACCACAAAGTTTACGGAATGTTTCATCGCTTATAATGCGAGATACGTTCGCACCACTGTTTAAAATTCTATTTTGCTTACAGACAGGACATTGTACATAATATAAAGTTTTTCCATCTAAAGGAAATGTTTGTATAATAAGATCCATGTTGACTCCTTTCATATCTATGAAGATAATCATCGGAATATGAGTGTTTAATAAGGAAATTACATCCTTATATCATACTTTATGATTGGTTTTAAAATAAAAACTCGTTACGTGTTGGTAACGAGTTCTCCAATCTCCACTTATATGCGCTGTTGTCAATTATATCTGGAGGAGGTAGAGGGATTCGAACCCCCGCGCGACTCTCGCCGCCTGTCGGTTTTCAAGACCGATCCCTTCAGCCAGACTTGGGTATACCTCCATATTGACATCAAATATAATATCAAAAGAAAAACAGTTAGTCAACCCTACTATAATAAATTATGAGGGAAGGAAAATTTTACTTTTCCCTTCCTTCATTATACTAATGACAACACTCATAATTACCAATCACTCATACCGATGAATGTTTTATTTATTTAATAACTGTTTTTCCTCCCATATAAGGGCGAAGAACTTCTGGAATTATAATTGTACCATCTTCTTGTTGGTAGTTTTCTAAAACAGCTGCAACTGTACGGCCAATTGCAAGCCCAGATCCATTTAATGTATGAACATGTTCTGGTTTTCCATTTGGATCACGACGGAAACGAATATTTGCACGTCTCGCTTGGAAAGCTTCAAAATTACTACAAGAAGAAATTTCACGATATGTGCCATAGCTTGGAATCCATACTTCAATATCGTATTTCTTCGCTGCTGTGAATCCTAAATCACCTGTACACATGCTCATAACGCGATATGGTAGACCTAATAATTGTAACACGCGTTCCGCATCATTTGTTAATTTTTCTAATTCTTCATAAGAATCTTCTGGTTTTACGAATTTCACAAGCTCAACTTTATTAAATTGGTGCTGGCGAATTAAGCCGCGAGTATCACGACCAGCTGAACCTGCTTCAGAACGGAAACATGAACTAAATGCCGCATAGCGGATTGGTAACTGTCCTACACTTAAAATCTCATCACGATGCATATTCGTTACAGGCACTTCAGCTGTAGGGATTAAGAAGTAATCTTCACTTTCAATACGGAATGCATCTTCTTCAAACTTTGGAAGCTGACCTGTCCCTGTCATACTTGCGCGATTTACCATGTATGGAGGTAACACTTCCTCGTATTCATGCTCCTCTGTATGCAAATCAAGCATAAAGCTAATTAAAGCACGTTCTAATCTTGCACCTGCACCTTTATAAAATGCGAAACGACTTCCAGTTACTTTTGCAGCACGTTCAAAGTCTAAAATTCCCAAATCAGTTGCAAGATCCCAATGAGGTTTCGGCTCAAAAGTAAATTCTTTTACCTCTCCCCAAGTTCGTGCTACTACGTTATCATCCTCAGTGTCGCCAGCTGGTACAGATTCATGAGGAATATTTGGAATAGATAACATTAGTCTTTCTAAATCTTCTTCAACAGCGCGAAGCTCGTTATCAAACTCTTTTACCTTCTCTCCCACTTCACGCATTTCTAAAATCAAAGCTTCTGCATCTTTCTTTTCACGCTTTAACACAGAAATTTGTTGAGATACTTCGTTTCGTTTACTTTTTAATTCTTCTGTTTGAACAAGTAATTCTCTTCTTCTCGTATCAAGTTCTTCGAAACGGCCGAAATCTGTTAAATCTTCGCCTCTATGCTGTAATTTAGCTTTTACTTCTTCAAAATGCGTACGTAAAAATTTAATATCAAGCATTATATACTCCTCCTTTTATTTTATAAAACACAAAAAACTCCCGTCCCTATAAAAAGGGACGGGAGTTAACCCGCGTTGCCACCCTAGTTGAAAGCATTCCGCCTTCCTCTCAAGTAGAAAATAACGGCTCTTCACCGGGAATGTTTACTAATCATAAAGATATTCCACATTCCATTCCAGGATGGATTCACAAACTGTTTCTATCGGTTTTCACCAACCACCGACTCTCTATAAGAAACAACATTTGTTACTATTTCCTATCAACACGCTTATTTTATAAAATTGTTACCATCAATTTACTATAATCTTACACAAGTTGCAAGCTACTTATACAACTTTTTTCATTTTCGCTTCTTTTACCATTTCCACAAAATATGCTGTTACACGATGATCATCAGTTAGTTCTGGATGGAAAGAAGCAGCTAAAAATTGCCCTTGTCTCACCGCTACCATCCGATCATTATGCATAGAAAGAACTTCAACATCATCGGCTACATTTACGACATATGGCGCACGGATAAATACGCCGATAAAGTCTTCTCCTACACCTTTTATTGAAAGGGCAGCTTCGAAGCTATCTTTTTGACGTCCAAACGCATTACGTTCAACTGTAATATCCATAGCACCAATATGCGATTCTTCATAACCTACAAGTTTGTTTGCAAGAAGAATCATACCTGCACATGTACCAAACATTGGTTTACCAGTTTTCGCAAATTCACGAAGTGGTTCCATGAATGCATATTTGTCAATTAGACGGCGCATTGTTGTACTTTCACCGCCTGGTAAAATAAGACCGTCAATTTCTTCAAGTTGTTCTACACGCTTTACAACAACAGCTTCCGCACCACTTGCTTCAACTGCTTTTACATGCTCACGCACAGCTCCTTGGAGACCTAGTACACCGACTTTTACCATTTCAAAAAGCTCCTTTAATTACCAACCGCGCTCTTGCATGCGTTGTTCTGGTAATAATGTTGAAATTTCGACACCTTTCATCGCAGTACCTAATCCTTTAGATAGGCTTGCAATTAGCTCGTAATCTTCATAATGTGTCGTTGCTTCAACAATTGCACGTGCGAATTTTTCTGGATTTTCTGATTTGAAAATACCAGATCCAACAAACACACCATCAGCACCAAGTTGCATCATTAATGCTGCATCTGCAGGTGTTGCTACACCACCTGCTGCAAAGTTTACAACTGGCAAGCGGCCAAGGCGTTTGATTTCAAGTAATACTTCATATGGAGCTCCAGTATTCTTCGCATATGTCATTAATTCGTCTTCACGTAGACTCACAACTTGACGGATTTCTGCATTGACTTGACGCATATGACGTACTGCTTCTACGATATTTCCTGTTCCAGGTTCACCTTTTGTACGAAGCATAGATGCACCTTCTGCAATACGACGTGCAGCTTCTCCGATATCACGGCAACCACATACAAACGGTACAGTGTAATCACGTTTATTTAAATGATACACTTCATCAGCTGGAGTTAATACTTCACTCTCGTCGATGTAGTCTACCCCTAACGATTCTAATACGCGCGCTTCTACAAGATGGCCAATACGGCATTTTGCCATAACTGGAATTGATACAGCACCCATAACTTCTTCAACGATTGTTGGATCCGCCATACGAGCTACGCCACCTGCTGCACGAATATCTGCAGGAACGCGCTCTAATGCCATAACAGCAACTGCGCCTGCTTCTTCTGCAATTTTTGCTTGTTCAGCGTTAACTACGTCCATGATAACGCCGCCTTTTTGCATTTCTGCCATTCCACGTTTTACACGTTCTGTCCCTGTTACATTTGTCATGTACAAAAACCCCCCTAGGTGAATTGCTTTTCCCCGTTAAAGGCGAAAATTAAGAATACTCTTACATTCTACCACTAACTATCAGATGCTTGTCTACTACTTTTTCATAAAGTCGGTATGAAAAATAGGAATAAGAAAAAGCTCCTACAATGAGGAGCTCTTAAAACCAGCCTTTTACTGTATCAACAGCACTATTCCACATACCACTAAAGAAAGAACCTATCCCGCGCATAGAACGTGTAAACCAGTTCGCTTGTTCTACTTCAGATTTTGTTACAAGATCTACTTGTAACGATTTACCTGATAAAAATCCAGGGTCATTGCTATCTTTCGGTGATACGATCATTTGACTAAGTGCAACACCCTTTTTAATAGGTGCTTCTTGTTCTTTATTTGCTACTTTAAATTCTGTTTTATAAACGTCTTTACTTCCTTTTGGCATTGGAAGGGAAACAGCCTGTTCCGTTTGAACTGCTACATCTTTATCTTTCGCATTTTCGACTCGCACTGTTTCTTGTCCTTTTACTGCTGAACCTTTTGAATAAACCTTCTTCACTTCAAAGTTGGTAAATCCGTAATCATATAATTTTTTTGTCTCATCAAAACGTGCTGTATGAGAATTTGTTTTAATTACTACAGAGATTAGACGCATACCGTTTCTTTCTGCTGTACCAGTGAAACAATCTCCTGCTTCTGGAGTAGATCCTGTTTTCAGACCATCTACACCTTCATATTCCTTAATTAATCCTTTTAACATCCAGTTCCAGTTAGCCATATCAATTGGATACTTGCCACCCTTTTGGAATGTCTTTTTCGGGATTTTTGCTGTATCTAATGTTTTCGGGAAATCTTGAATAAGACGTTGTGCTAAATTCGCAACATCTCTCGCAGACATTTTATTTTCTTCATCTGGATTTGTCCCTTCAGGATGTTGTCCCTTTAAATCTTTGTTCGTTAAGCCTGTAGAGTTTACGAATTTGTAATTTTTTAATCCAAGCTCTTTCGACTTATCGTTCATCATTTTTACGAAATTTACTTCTTTTCCAGCAACTGCTTCAGCTAAAGCAATTGTCGCACCATTAGCAGAATAAATCGCCATTGCCTCGTATAGTTCTTTGACCGTATAAGAGCCACCATTTTCTAAAGGCACATTTGATAATGAGCGATCTTGTGAAATTTTGTGTGCATATTCAGAAACTTTAACTTTTTGGTCCCATTTCAGTTTCCCTTTAGCTACAGCCTCGTTAACTAAATACTCACTCATCATTTTTGTCATACTAGCAATTGCTAATAATTCATCTGCATTTTTTTGATACAGAATTTTTCCAGAATCTGCTTCTACTAAAATTGCCGCTCCTGCTTCAATGTTTAAAGCAGTGCCTGTTTCTGCTGACGCACTGTTATATGTAACGAACATGCTGCAAACTAGTGTAAGCACTGTTACCATCGCAATGAATCTCTTGCAAAACATACCTTTCACTTCTGTTACCCCCAATATCTTTGTACTCACATAACCGTTATTCTAACATAATCAAAAAAAAATAGACAGAGATATCAAACCTCTGTCTATTTACATATAAGACATTATAAAGAATAATTTGGAGCTTCTTTTGTAATTTGTACATGATGGGGATGACTTTCACGTAAGCCAGCTCCTGACATACGAATAAACTGTGCATTCTCACGTAAAAATTCTAAATCCTGCGCTCCGCAATATCCCATACCTGCACGTAACCCACCAACTAGTTGATGAACTGTATCAGCTAAAGGTCCTTTATATGGTACACGTCCTTCGATACCTTCTGGAACAAGTTTTTTATTTCCTTCTTGGAAGTAACGATCTTTACTTCCTTTTTCCATTGCTCCAACAGACCCCATACCACGGTATACTTTAAATTGACGACCTTGGTAAATTTCAGTTTCTCCAGGGCTTTCAGCTACACCGGCAAACATACTACCAAGCATCACAACGTGTGCTCCTGCCGCTAAAGCTTTTACCATATCACCAGAGTATTTAATACCGCCGTCAGCAATAACAGGAATACCATGCTTACGCGCTTCAGAGGCACAATCATATACTGCTGTTAATTGTGGTACACCAACACCAGCTACAACGCGTGTTGTACAAATTGATCCTGGTCCAATACCAACTTTGATAACATTTGCACCAGCTTCGATTAATGCTCTTGTTGCTTCAGCAGTGGCAACGTTCCCTGCAATAATATTTAATGCTGGATATTTTGCGCGAACTTCTTTTACTTTTTCGATAACACCTTGAGAGTGACCATGTGCTGTATCAAGTACAATTACGTCCACGTTCGCTTTTACTAATGCATCAATGCGAAGTATAGCATCAGCAGTTACACCAACTGCTGCCCCAACTAATAAACGTCCTTGCTTATCTTTCGCAGAGTTTGGAAATTCAATTACTTTTTCAATATCTTTAATTGTAATAAGCCCTTGTAATACACCGTTATTATCAACAAGAGGGAGCTTTTCAATTTTATATTTCTGTAGGATCTTTTCAGCTTCTTCTAGTGTGGTACCAACTGGAGCTGTAATTAATCGTTCTTTTGTCATCACATCAGAAATTTTGATTGAGTAGTCCTGGATAAAACGCATATCGCGGTTTGTAATAATACCGACTAATTTTTGTTCATCTAAATTATTTACAACTGGTACACCTGAGATACGGTATTTTCCCATAAGATGTTCTGCATCATATACTTGATGTTCTGGAGTTAAAAAGAAAGGATCTGAAATAACGCCACTTTCAGAGCGTTTTACTTTATCAACCTGCTCAGCTTGTTGCTCAATAGACATATTTTTATGAATGATTCCTAGACCGCCTTGACGAGCCATTGCAATAGCCATATCAGCTTCTGTTACTGTATCCATTCCTGCACTAATTAAAGGAATGTTTAACTGTAAGCTTTCAGATAAAACAGTTTTAACACTTACTTCTCTTGGCAGTACATCTGATTTTGCTGGTACAAGTAATACATCATCAAAAGTCAAACCTTCTTTAACAAATTTAGATTCCCACATAATTGTTCCCCCCATGATACCAGAAATTATTATTAGTAGCTTATCAATTGGTTAAAATACTGTCAAGAAAGAGTGTATATGTTAGAATTTTTAGACAATAAAAGGAGCGTAATATATGCATCATACATCTTATACTTGGCAGCAATTAAGTTTCTTTTTTTCATCCCAAAACGTACAACGTTATCTTACCCGTCGCTATGAAAAATTACCTATTCAAAATGCCGAAAAAAAAGGATTTGAAAATTGCTATCCCTTTATTTATTACTTAAAACATGGTAAAAGTTACTACGAGTTGTATCAAACAGCTCCCTTCTCTATTCAACCGATGTTACTATTTTACGGAATAAGTCAGCTCTTTAAAGCATGTTTATTAACCATTGATCCAAACTATCCAGAATCAACAACAGTTTTGGCGCACGGGGTAACAACACGCAAACGAAAAAAACAAGGGTACCAATTTTTAGAAGACGAAGTAAAAATACAAAAAAGTGGACTATTTACCCACATTGCCCAGCAACTGTTTCACATGAAACACTTAGAATCTGAAAAATTTAATATGTTAGAGCTGATGGAAAGAATTCCTGAATTACAAAATTTATTTCAATATAGTCAAAAAGGACAAACATTATATAAAATTGATTCCTTAAATAAAAACGAGATCTCATTTCCTATAAATATGCTGGACCGCTTGCATATGACGAAAGAACGCTTCTCTCGTTACATAGAGACAGCTTGTAAGCATCTATCCGTACAATTCATACCAGACAAATCAAATGCGTTTAACCTATTGTTTTCGGCTTCTATAGACTCGTGGAACCCTTTATATAGTACTCCTTTTTCTTATAACCATCATACCAACGCTTACTATTGGCCAATCACTAATGATCCTAGAGATTATAAGCCTCTTTTGCCTGAGCTGCTCATTCATTATTTATTATTGTACAATTTAAGTATGATTTCCCGCTATGAGACAGATTGGTGGTACGACTTACTTGGAAGCTATGCTGCAGAGGATTATCCGTTTATTTATCAATTTCTCAGCATCTCTGCTCAGAAGATCCCTTACTACATCTCATTATTTTTATTAAGTGACTCTTCCCTATTTCATGAGAAATAAAAAAAACACGAGTCAAATGACTCGTGTTTTTAATTGCTTGGCGACGTCCTACTCTCACAGGGACAAGGTCCCAACTACCATCGGCGCTAGAGAGCTTAACTTCCGTGTTCGGTATGGGAACGGGTGTGACCTCTCTGCCATCATCACCAAACTAATGAAGGCATATTCCTTCAAAACTAGATAACATTTGCTACATATTATATGGTTAAGTCCTCGATCTATTAGTATTCGTCAGCTCCACATGTCACCATGCTTCCACCTCGAACCTATCAACCTGATCATCTTTCAGGGATCTTACTAGCTTACGCTATGGGAAATCTCATCTTGAGGGGGGCTTCATGCTTAGATGCTTTCAGCACTTATCCCTTCCGCACATAGCTACCCAGCTATGCCCTTGGCAGAACAACTGGTACACCAGCGGTGCGTCCATCCCGGTCCTCTCGTACTAAGGACAGCTCCTCTCAAATTTCCTACGCCCACGACGGATAGGGACCGAACTGTCTCACGACGTTCTGAACCCAGCTCGCGTACCGCTTTAATGGGCGAACAGCCCAACCCTTGGGACCGACTACAGCCCCAGGATGCGATGAGCCGACATC
>NZ_JMQC01000007.1 GCF_000746925.1 Bacillus clarus | reverse complement strand
GATTAATGACTTCAGCACTCGCTTTCGTAAGTGGAAATACAAAATTTAAGACAATTAGAAGCATACTCATGATAATGAGTAAAGTTTGATACGATCGTTTCAACATACTAACAGCTCCCTCAAATGATATGCAGTTTTCAAAGATCCGTTTTTGAATCGTTAATTCTATTTGAATTACTAGTTTTTTTTACTATAATTAGTCTTATATAATTGATTTGTATCTGTTTAAAACAAAGTGACTCTTTTTAAATTATTCTCGAACCTTGTAATACGTCGGTATAAAAAAGTATTCCACCGGTTTATTAAAAAACTTAGCAATTTTTTCTGCTCGTTCAGAATTAACACTTGTTTTTCCTTTCTCAATCGCATGAAGAACTTGAGGTTTAATATTAATTTTTTGACCGAGTTGTGTTAAAGAGAAATCTTTTGATCGTCGTTCATTCAACAACATAATTATTAATTACCTCCTCTCAATTAGTATAAAATAAGTATACATCACTTTTAAAGTGAAAAACAAGTAAAATTTACTGAAACTAAAAAATAATTAGTTTTATATACCGAAATACACTCAGAATAATATGTTAATTCTACGTATTTAAGTACTATTTACACAATTAGGCTGAGATTTTATATGAAAGGACTAAAAATATGAATATTTTTAGCGAACGTTTACGGAAATTACGCCAAGAACGAAGTTGGACAATGAAAGAATTAGGGGAAAAGATAAGTGAAGTTGTAGGATCTTCTTTTAGTTCAGCATCCGTATCGAATTGGGAAAAAAAAGGATCAGAACCACCCTACAATATACTAGCTGCAATAGCACAAATTTTTGATGTCAGCGCTGATTATCTAATAGGAATTAGCGAGACAACTACTCTAAATAATGAATCACCTACAGAAAAAATTGAGCATAAACAAGATATAATTAATAATGTAGAACTATATTTAACAATAAGCGAACATGAAAAGAAACAAGATATATATATAAAAGTAAAAGAGTTACATCAAGAAATTCGTATATTACCTCTTGAAAAACAAGAACGATTAGAAAAAGAGCTTACTGAATATCTTAGGTTTTTTGGATACAAATACGATCAATTACATCTAGACTTCGTTAATTTCACCAATTATCTTCAACATGAAATCCAAAAAAAGGTCTCTAAATATTAGAGACCTAAAGTTTGTATATTATATGTGATAATTTAATTGAATTATTCAATATACAAACTGTTTAAGTAAAAAATACTAATTATTAGATTGAAATTCTATCTTAATAGTTATAAAATTAATGCATAATTAAATTTTTCGTTTAAATTATTATAAATTATTACAAATAAAAAAACCCTACCACAAGCCATTTTTAATTGATCTTTCAGTTTGGCCGCTGAATCAATTAAAAATCCTAAGAAAGTAGGGGTTTTATCCATATTAAAATATATATTATCTACAACCATTATAGCACTTAATATATATAATGTGAATAAAAACCTCTATTTTCCCAGCATTTTTCTATTTATTGGTGGTGGAAAAAATCAGGAGGTTTTTTCGTGTTATTGCATAACTTTTTGCTTAGTCGAGCAAAAGCTGAATTAAGTCCTCGAATTAAACACTTATCCAAAACACCAGGGGCTATTAATCAATCAATCAAGAAAGTCACTACTTATATTGATAATATTGTCTTTGAACATGAAGGTGTTACTACAAAGGATTACCTCACAAAACGTAAATATGAAGCTTTAGAAACAGTTTTATCGTACCTAGTACAAGAAGGATATAGCCAAGTTAAACAAGATCATATTAGCAAAAAATCCGGCATTTCAAAGCCTCTTATAAATTATGTGTTTAATTGGTTGCAAGATTTAGGAGTATGCCAACAAATAAAGGTAAGACGGCATGGAAGGATCGCCCCTTCCGTTTACATCTTAACAATACATAATAACTATTTAAAAATTATTGAATACTTCAAGGTAAAATGGGCTTTAGTAATTGATGTTTGCTCTACTTTCACTAGATTTTTAAAGAACAAGATTAGTAAAAAAAATGTTGTACCCGATCATGATGATACACAATCAATACCTGCTGCGGATCATGATGCAAAAGAAAAATACGATAGATTACAAGACTTACACGATTATTTGAGTGACGATCAGAAAAAAGCATATTACTACATTTTAAGTCAAGGGGTAACATACCTATCTGAAAATGATGCGTACACAATTGCATTAAGATTGCCACCAGATATAAATAGTATGGGGACATCTGCGAAGTGGGCTTTTAAAGACTGTGTCGAATGGTTTGACAGTAATAAATCTGATATTAGCACTCCAGCCCACTTTATAAAAATGTTTGGTCAAAAACTTAAGATTAATCAAGAACGTAGAAATAGTGATACTCAAAAGAAACTATCACTGTTTAATCAAAAAAGTGATAGTAAATTAGTTATTTATAAATTTTTTGAAGAGAACAATTAATTTTAAAAAAACATAATATAACCTAGCCTTGCTCAAAAAATCCTTATATAGCAAGGCTATTTCTCGTGTCCTCTTTTTGATTGTGACCCTCCTATCATTTTTCTACATAAAATCCTTCAAAAACATTGCTCCTTTTCTATGTATTTACATTGTTTTATGAACTTTTGACCTGCAAAATTTCCATTCATTAAAATCTGAATGTTCTATTTTTAACTGACGGATTAACTTTGAAATTTACTAAGATAAAACTTTGAAAGTCTTGTGAGAGTAAGAATAAAACCCAAAATTAAAATTCTAATGTTTTTATTGGTTTTACTATTTATAAACAAGATTTAATAAATAAGTATTCTTCATTTTCAAGTTGTATTTTAAATAGTGAGATTTATTACTCTTTAGGGAGGATATACTTTTTACTTATGATACTTAGAGCAAAGTTATAAGAATCCAAACGACTTCCCTATAAATTTACAATTTGATACACATTACAAATTTGAGTATTTAGTTTTTGTAGAAAATACATACGTTTTAATTTTAAATAGCAATTTTCAACGAAGTTTAGGGATTTTCTTTATATAGAAAAAAATTTAATTATAGGATTTTTAACAATTTATGTGGAAGCGTTCTATATAAAAAATAAAGGAGGGTGAACAGTTGCAAGAACGCTCATTTTGGACAAAAGATGTTGCCGAACACTTAGAAATAGGTACAAGTACACTTAGAAAATGGTGTATAGCTTTAGAACAGGAACAATATTCTTTTGTAAAAGGCGCAAAAAATAGTCGTGCATTTGTTCAAAGAGATATTAAAATACTGGAACAGATGAAAAAACTGATCCAAGAGGCTGGAATGAGTATTGAAGGTGCGGTGAAGGTTGTTTTATCTGTTCCTTCGGCTGAAGTTGAAGTGGATAATGATCTAGAAAATGATAACAGAACGCCTAGCGTTCTATCAGAGAACGTAATGAATTTACCTAAAGGTTTTATAGAACAATTACTTCAAGAACAGATCTTACTTAAAGAAAAAATTCAACAGCTCGAACGTATTGAAGTAGTGAATGCCGAACGCTTAGAACGCATGGAGAACAGATACAACGAACGAGATTCTTTACTATTAACACATGTTAGAGAGATTCAAGAAACTAAACAACTTATAGTAGCATCTCAAAATAGACAAAAAGAAAAAAAGTGGTGGGAATTTTGGAAATAACAAACCCTCAAAATAATTTATTTCAATTTAAAATAATTTATTTTGAGTTATTACAATAATTCACATCAAAAAAACTTTGGTGATAAATCATTTTAAATAAAGATAAATAATTCTAAATAATAATAAATCATTTTAATTTAAAATGATTTATTATTATTTATTTTCATTGCTGCCTTCGGATGATTATGGTAAAATGTAATTAAGATAATTTAAAATAATTTATTTTCAATTAGAAAGGGGTATTATAAATGAAATTCAATTATTTTGTAGAAGATGATAATGGGAATTCCGAGAAAAAGATTACGATTAATGGAGAAATGATGAAGTTTCCAAATACGTATAGTTATGTATATAAAGAGCCTGTTCCGCAAGATAAAAAAATTGAAGAATTAGTGCATGGCTTAATTCGTAATATGGATGTTACTGTTAATTCATCAGCTTTAAAAGGTCAAGTAGCCCAAAGGGTGTTTGTTGGAGAACGTGCTATTCGCTCTGGTGAGGATCTTCAGAACCTTAACATTAAATCAAACCGTGGTAAGCATAAGCAAGATACTACAATTATGACAACAGTTAGTTCAATCGCTTGTCGTTCGGTTCAAGATATGTTTAAAGAGCAGAGCTCCTTAAAAGAAGGTGCAAATATAGAAACAAACGTTTCAATGGTTACAGCTTTACCAGCTAGTGAATGGACGAAAGAAAAAGCAAAACAACTTTCAGAAAGATTTACAAATAGTAGTCACCATGTAACTGTAACTGTTGGTGATTTGAGAGTTTATGTAACTTTGAAATTCGAAAAAGTTATTGTTGTACAAGAAGGAACTATTGCTCTATTTGCTTTAATCGAGGATGGTAATGGGAAATATAGAAATGATGACACATTTAATGAATTTAAAGAAACGTATGATATGAAGGATATAACAGGTGAATACTTCCAAGAAAAACGTCTACTTCACATAGATATTGGAGATGGAACAACAGAATATGTTGTTACAAAAGGTTATGATTATGATAATGACCACAGTTCGGGAGAAAGACATGGTATAGGTCATGCGATTGAACGTGCTAAAAAAGATTTTGAAGATGAATGGGGTTTCTCTATAGAAAGACAAGAGTTTGCCGGATATCTAAAAGAAGAGCATCCTAAATATTATGAAGATGCTAAAAAATTCTTAGCAAGAGCAAAATTTAATTTGGCTGATGAAGTGTTAGATACTGCGGAAACTAAATTACAAGATTTAAAATATGATGTAGAAGTTGTTGTAGTCTATGGTGGTGGAAGTATTCAATTAAAAGAGAATCTTTTCGAAGATTTAAAAGAAATTTGTGATGCTAAAAAAATTAAAATATTATGGATTAATCCTAAGAATGCAACGGAAATGAATGTTAAAGGAATGACAGTATTTAGTTCAATTGCACTTCAAAAAGAAGAAGTAAAATAGGTGATTATGATGGCTAAACCAAAAGCGATACAAATTCCATTATCAGAGAAAATGCGTCAAAGATGTCCAGAACTATTTGTTTGGATAGAATCGCAGGAAAACCCTAATGAAGCTACAAGAAAAGTGTTAGAACATTTTATATTGTTATACGGGACACAAAGTGTAGATAGCGAAGAAATAAAGCTTGGAATGGCGAAAGACTTGTTAAGTGCAAAAGGCATGCTACAAGGAGATATACCAAGAGGTGTACCGTCTAAATCACCTTTAACGTACAAACAGCCAGAAGAGGGTAATGTAATTGGAAAAGTTGAAAGCTCAATCGGAACCGCAAATGAAGAAAATCAGCCGAAAGATGTTCATATTGAAAAAGCGGAAGAAAGAACCCAAGAAGATCCAGTGAATAAACCTATAGAAAGAAATATAGATATCAATAAGTGGACAAATTAATAATTCTCTAAAGTGAATTTTAAAAGTAATATTTTTATGAAAAAAAGCAAAAACAACAAGATGCATAATGACATGATGGAGTGCTTACTTATTAGAAAAGGCACTCCATTTTTGTATTTTAAATAAGAGATAGTTTTTCAAATACATACTTTTATACAATGAAAGTGGTGAGTTTATGGAAATGCCAACAAGCAAACAAAATAAGCGACCTCAAATTTTCAAATCTTTGATGTTTTGGGTATTTATTCTCATGGTATTCTTCCTATTTAAATCATTAGGTTTACAAATTATTGGAATCTTATTGATTGCTGCCTTTAGCTGTATAGGTTTTTATTATCTTGGTTATTTGTTATTTGGAATAACTGCTGCAATTATTGTTGTAGGTAGCGTTATATGTGCAATATGTTTGTTAGTTTACTTTCTTTTTTAATACTCAGTTTTGTTTATAATTGAAAATGGAGGGGATTATCCCCCTCCATTTCCATGTGCATATTGAACAAAATCTTGGATAACTTTGCTTACCGGAGCTTGTAAACTAAATATTAATGTCATAGCTACTAATAGCCCAATGGACTTACGATGGAGTTTCTTCATTTAAATCACCCTTTTAAAATATATTCTTCTTCCTAGATAACTCGAAGTATTCGCATGATTTAAGGTAATTCTTTTCTTCAAAATACTTATGCGCTAATTGTTCTTGATATTCCTTAGTATACTCTGATATTTCTTGTTTTTCAAAATATTCAATACCTTCCAAGATAATAATCTCTAATTTTGAAGCAACTACATTATCGTTTAATGCTTGTAATATACGGAAATGATGCAAATATTCTTCAATACCAAGATGTTTACAGATGTTTATTCCTCGCTCAATACGCTCACAGGCTACTTCCTTTTCGAATAATTTAACGTATTCTCTTGCCTCAACGAATAAAGCTTTATAATTGTTTAACATTTTTTTATTAACTTCTGACAGAAACTGAATTGCTAAATCAGGACGATCTTGTTTAGCATGCATTAAAGCTATGTTTTGTTTTACCATTAGTATAAAGGTCTCTTCTTTAATGGCTTTGAAGGTGTTTAATGCTAATGTATAATACTTATTCGCAAGTTCAAATTCATATAAATCTGCATAAGTTAACCCCAAAAGATTATTACAAAAAGCAAGGTTAGTTTCACATTCAGGGTATTTAGAAAATATCTCTTTAGCCTTTGACAATTCTTGTAAGGCCAGAAATCCATTGTATGTATCATACAATGTATATCCCAACATGTAATGAAATTCAGCAACATCTAATTCATTATTGATATATTTTAACAAAGCTTTTGCTTTATCATAGAATTTCCTTGAAGATTGATAATTTCCGATTGCGTTATAGTAAATCGCTTTGAAAAAATGATAATAATATGTTAAAAAGTTATCTTGTGGTATAACAAATGTATCGATAATATCAAAGTTATCCGTAGAAACGCCTAGGTTGTTAAGTAGATAATTATGACGAAAATCTATGAGGTAGTAATGTAACATCAAATTTTGGTCTTCTTTAAATTCATTTATAACCAAGTCGATCTTATCTTTTAAACAAATTGCTGCATCAAGATCTCTTGCTCGAATTTTAAAGTACCATTCATTTAAAGTTTGTATCAATTGTTCATTCCCTTTTACATGAACGTTCATATCTTTCTCCCCCATCATCCCATAATCCCGTAAAATAAAGGGAATATTCTTATAATATATAATATCAAATAATGCAATTGTCCATATTACTTAGAAGCATTTTTCAATACATTTCAGAATATTCAGTTAATTATTTGGTTGTAATAATATATGCTATAAGTATATTAGACTATCTCTTATAGTATTAAAGCATAAAAGGATTGAGGATTATGGGAAAATACCCAATTGAATTTACAATTACATCTCCTAATGGAGATGTGTATCGACCCGATATTGTATACATTACAGCAAATACACCCGAGGCTGCTATACAGCAAGTGGAAAATGAGATAAAGAATAGGATGGGTAGGTATTATACATATAAAGTGAAAATTAGCATGCAAAATGAGGAAGAACAACTTGCCTTATTTTAAAAAAGTTCTTTCGGAATGAAAGAACTTTTTTCATGTAACACTAGTATCTTTTCTTTCTACTGTTCTTTTTAATGTATTCATAAATCTTATCCATGACAAATGTTTCATGATCTTTCCAAATAACTTCAGCTTCTTCTAATGTAACTACTTTGACTAATTCCTCAATTGCTGTATCTTTAACTAAAAATGTAGCTACAGCCCCTGTAGATGTTGAATATTTACTGATAACTAAATCTATAATATTATCAACCTCTAGTGCACTACTGTTATAAGACTCATTTTGATTTTGATTGCTTAAGTTTGATATTTCTTTATCAGACAGTTCTTTTAATCGGGAATTTAGAATAAATTCTACATAACCGATTGGGGAATCAATATCTGAACGAAAACGTATATCCTCAATTATTTCTAATACAATTTCTTTATGGGCTTCCCATTTTTTAAACACTTTAGGAAACACTTTTTCTTTACATCGCTCTTCAAACCTTTTGATTTTTTGTTCAAATGTATTTGACTGTTGAAATTTATCTAATTTCTTTTCAAAATGAACTAAATCGGGATCTTTCTTTTTCTGGCTACGGATAATAAATCTAATTTTTTGTACTTTCCTAGCCAATTTAATTTCTTCAAATTCAAAAGAAATATCAGTTTTTTGATTTAATTCTTTTTGAGAAGGTTTCAGCACACGTTGCTTAAAATTTGCATAGTTAGGGTATACATCCATTGCATCTAAGTAATACCTTAAATTTTCAAGACTGATTGTACGTTCTTTTAAGTCTTCATACTGCTTAAGTAGTTCATAAATACGTATAGCATATGTACTTTTCAATTTAACAACATTAGCCAATCTATAGCTTGTAAACTTATTGCTTAATTCTAATAGGAATGGCTTTAATAAAGGATCGAAACGCATATCAATTGTTCCTTTATTTCTGTTATAAATTGCTGAAGAAAGCCAAGATACTTGTATCAATTCTTCCCCTGCTCGAATTTCAATTACTTTAGATAATAATTCCTTTGTAATTTTACTTAACTCCGAATATTTAGTAGATCCACTCAAACCAAGTAGATCATGAAAATGTTTAATTGGAAATGTATAAGTTTTAAAATCCCGATCATTGGGTTCAATATTACTAGCCAAACAAAGTAACATTTTTTGTTCAACTAAATTCAAACGTGAATTTGCTTCAATCAAAGTATTTGATTTTGAAACAATATTATTCTCTTTAATCTGCAAATCCTGATTTATAGACATACCTACATACGTCCCTTCTTTCCTACCTCAACTACTACACTAACTATAACAAATATATTTCCTTTGTTATAGTTGTTTTTTATCAATCTCGACAATGGGTTGCTCACTGTAAGGTTGTAAAGTACTTGGTTCTACATAAAAGAATTATGTAAAGTGCTTAACATAGTAAGAAGTAATATAAAAGAATCTCTACAGTTATATAGTATGTAACCAAATTTGTTATCTTTAAAATCATTTTGTATAGTTAAGCAACCAAATTTGTTATCTTTAGAACCATTTTTGCTATAGTTAAGTAACCAAATTCGTTACCTTTAGAACCATTTTTGTTATAGTTAAGCAACCAAATTTGTTATCTTTAAAACCATTTTTGTTATAGTTAAAACCAAATTTGTTATCTTTAGAACCATTTTTGTTATAGTTAAGCAACCAAATTTGTTATCTTTAGAACCATTTTCGTTATAGTTAAAACCAAATTTGTTATCTTTAAAACCATTTTTGTTATAGTTAAGTGTCATAATCCCTTATATATCAGCACATTTCATACCCTTAAAACATATAAACATATAAAACATATAAAACAATTAATATATAAAACAAACAAAACATACAATATTATGTTGAATGGATATAAATATATAATGCTATCATTTTTTAAATAAAGTTTCCACGTCATATAACCAAATTTGTTATAGTTATTTTTCTTAGACATGTAAACGTCAATTAATTGCAAAACTCTTTGGACATGCTATAATATAAATACAAACAAAGGTATATACCTGATTAAAAAATCATACAATAAAAAAGAGAGCAACATGCGCTAACATGTACACTCTCTAGATAACTGCTACCGTCAAGGTGGTGGCTATCATAATTTAATTTTTCTTACGAAGTCCACCTTTTTTACGCTTCCGACGGCGAGATAATAGGGTGGGCTTCTTGTGTTCTAAGATCTTTTTTTTGAAGAGATGTGCGAACGTTTCACGAACGACACCCTTCATAATTTCCTTTAGAAATTCAAGAATTACTTCCATGGCTTTTCACCCCCTTTCTTTCTAAAATAGAAAGAAGGAGTGATAGCCTCCACCCTAACTTCTGCAATCATCTTCGCTTATTATAGCATATATTCTTTATATTTCACTTCACTACGTAATCAAGCTTATATATGTCACTTACTTCTAGCATTATGATATTCTTTTTGAATTGTTAGAACGTCTTCTAATGTAGAAACTTCTAGAACAATAGACAATTCATGAAGTATTGTAAGTGTTTCCTTCATTCCTTCTAACATGGTCTCTAATTCAATGGTTTGTACTCCATACTCTATTATACGGTTAATAAATAGATCAGATTCCAAAAGATCAGGAGAGATGATAGAGATAATTTCTTTTGCTCTTGGTAAAATGTTTGTCTCAAATTGCTTTTGTATTTCAACACGACCCATTGAAACATGGTAGCTTGAACACAACTTGCGAAATGCTTTTAAGCGAATGTCGTCTTTTAATAGATCCAATCGTTCTAAATAAGAATCTAGATCAAAGCCCTTATGTTCCTCAGATAATTCTTCAGTTTCCTCTTCATACATTCGATCGGTTCGCTTTTCAATTTCTTCTATATCTAATTCATCAAAACCATTTTCAAGTAATATATCTTTTACCGCTAATCGAAAAGATTCTTGAATCATTGTGTCTAGCATAATTGCGGGGACATGATTGGAATGCCCTACTTGTACTAATGCTTTAACAGTTGCTTGAGCCAGTTTAATGTAATTTTCAGCATTAAACTCCCATTGTGCATTCGCTCCTCATTGTAAATATGTAGATGCTATGATCCCCTTTTTTAATATAACGTTGATTTTTACGTTATGAAAGGAATTGTCAAAAAATAATTAAAATTAGGTTGGTCTTTTTTTATGGACAAATTCAAAAATAAGAGTGAACTCCATATTCATTTAGTGTAACTGGAATTTAATAAGGAAGGTGAAATGGATGAATCAATATCAGATGTTGTACAGTACCCCCTATTTGTATTCCTCAAGAACTTTAGGTCAAATGTACAAAGGTACAAAGAAAGAAGATGATATTTGTGCCATACAAGAGCATATGTTACGCCATGATGTTTATCTAGATCGACAATACCAAGGTTATTATTATTTAAGTCAAAAAATTGAAGAAGATCTATATGGTGATGAACAGGCTGTGTCTTGGAATGAGCTATTAGATGAATATCAACTTTACAGGGATTGTAAGGGGAATTTGTCTATTAAACCAAAAGGATGGGATTAACATGACAATCATTGGAGAGCTAGGGATTGTATATGGTGTGACAGGAGCTTCAATTTTAGGAATAAAATCGCTGAAGAAGAAAGGTCTTTATCTTCCGGGATGGTTGCTACGTGCGGGTCTCAAATGCTTGTTGATTGGGAGTGTTTGGTACGTTCTAATGGATATACTAGATGTGTTTCTACGTTAGTATTACATCTGGTAGTTGAAAGTGATTATAATATCGTACCTTAAACAGTTTTTTCTAAGCTTCCATACAGGCTCAACTACCTTAAGGAGGTATGGAGGAAATGTTGTCGCTATTATTAATCCCAGTAACCTTTTTAACTGTAGCTTATTTTTATCAAAGTAACGGAATGAGTGATAAGAAAAAAATTGCAACGTTTTTTGAAATTGCAAAGATATGCGTCCAACATAAAGGGGAATTACAATACCCCATTTTTATAAAAGAAGTAGAAGATGACATAAGTATGAATTATGTTTACAAGTTACCACTCGGCGTACCGAGTCAACTTATCAAAAAGTTAGCTGAAGTTTTAGAAGAAGGACTATATAAACCTGTTAAAATATCGTTCCATCAAAGAGAGCTTCATATTCGTGTATTTAAGCAACAAATACCTGAAATGTGGAATTGGTCTAAGAATCTGTTAAAAGAGCATACATGGAGAGTTATGGTGGGGAAATCGTTAGATAAACACACATATCATGATTTCGAGAAAACGCCGCACATGTGCGTAGCGGGTATGACGCGTTTTGGAAAGACAGTATTTCTAAAAAATGTGATGACGAGTTTAATTTTACAACAACCTCGACATGTGAAGTTTTTTATTATTGATCTGAAGGAAGGATTAGAATTTAGTCCTTACAAGGATCTGTCTCAAGTAGTAGAAATAGCTGAAAATCCAGAACAGGCGTTAGAAATGTTGGCTAAAGTACGTGAGAAAATGGCTAAACAAATTGAGGGTATGAAAAATTCTTACTTTACTAATATCATAGATACATCTATAAAGGAGCGATATTTCATCATAGTGGATGAAGGGGCAAATCTTTGTCCGACACAAGGATTACCTAAAAAACAACGTGATGTATTATTCATGTGCCAGGAGATGTTATCTGAAATCGCACGAGTTGGAGGAGGGTTAGGGTTTCGGCTCATATTTTGTACTCAATATCCTACTTCAGACACACTACCAAGGCAAATTAAACAAAATGCTGATGCAAAGCTAGGTTTTCGATTACCAACAGCGGTTGCTTCTCAAGTTGCTTTGGATGAACCAGGTCTTGAGGATCTACCTTCCCTTCCAGGAAGAGCATTGTTTAAAACGGATCGTACAGAAGAAATTCAAGTACCTTATTTGAAGGATAAAGACATGTGGAGTTTACTGAAGCAATACAGGGTGGTGAAACGCAATGAGACATCAAACACTCAAACAGAAAACGAGACAAATCGAGATTTTATCCACTTTGAGTAAGTTGGATTTTGCAACTAGGAGGCAATTACAAGCCATCCACTGCCTAGGAAGTATTAGAAATGCAAATCGTGTACTAAAGGATCTGACTCCGTATTGTCATATTACTAAAATAGCTCGTGAGCATGTATATTATTTAAACAAAAAGGGACGTGATTTATTAGGAATTACAAGAGAAGTAAAGAAAAGTAGTCAATTACAGCACATATTAATGAGAAACGAAAGCTGGATGTGGCTTGGATTTCCAGAATGGAAAACAGAAAGATCTATAGAGTTTTCAATTAATGGTCAACGGTATCAGATGATTCCTGACGCAACGTATTTTGAAGATAATGTTCCCCATTTCGTTGAAATAGATCGTATGCAACATATGAAGGCAAACGAACATAAAATACAGTTATATGGCCATATAACAGATATCTATAAAAGACAGAATGCTATTGTTCCAGTTATTATCTTTTTTACATTATCAGACTATCGACAATCAAAGTTGGAGCAATACGCTATAAAACAAAATGTATTTATGAGAACCTATGTGATGGATGATATTTTTTAATTAAAGCCAAAAATCATTGTAATCTACATTTTTATTTGTTAGCTTTTTTAAAGTATCAATAATTTTGGAACCAGTTTTTAAAGATGGAAGAAATGCATTTCCTTTGCATAAGCGACTAATCGTACCTTGACTTACACCGCTCCTTTCTGCAACTTCCTGTTGAGTTAAATTATGTTTATCTATAAATTTGCCGAATTTACTCCTAGGTTTTCCTATACCAAACCAACTCATATTCTCACCTCGGAAAATTATTATTTATAAATCTAGCTTGTCCAAATCTATAATTATTAAAACCTTCAACAAATTGTAATTTCGGATTAGTTTTCATCATAAAATAAATTAAGAAGTAAAAATGAAAAAAACATGTAATAATTTTGTGGAATCTAGCATGAATAGTAATAGCTACAAGTTGCTGATACACTATCCTAATGGCAACTTGTTGTAAAGGGTATTCTTACAAAATAAAAAGCTTAAATCCATTAGTATAGCAAGGGTTTAAGCTTTTCTTAATTTCTGAAGTAATGAAAACGAGTTTAGTAAATTAAGAGGTAGCATATTGTTCAGCGATCGAATGCTGAAGGATTTTATATAATTTCACGTACCAAAAAGATAATAAAAAAATTTTCTAAGGGATTGTATAATCCAAAACAAAAGGTTTATAATAAGAACGAACGTTCTGTTTTGGAGGATAAAACAATGTTTGATTACTCAAAATGCATGAATCGAATGATTTTCTGCATAGACCTTTGTTCATTTTTTGCCAGTTGTGCGTGTGTAATGAGAGGATTAGATCCTTTAAAAGTAAAATTAGCTGTCGTTGGGGATGTAAATAGAAAAGGATCTATTGTGCTGGCTGCCACTCCCGAACTGAAAAAACTGAGCATTTCTACGGCAACAAGATTATATGAAATTCCAAAAGATCCAAACATCATTATTGTGAATGCAACAATGAGAAGATTCGTTGAGATTTCAAATCAAATTACAGAGATTTATACCAAGTATGTAGCATTAGAAGATCTACACGTTTTTTCGATAGACGAGTGCTTTCTAGACATGCAACAAACAGCGCATCTATTTGGTCGTGATCCAATTGTAATTGCTAAAAGGATTCAAAAAGAGATATATGAGACAACAGGCATAACAGCCTCGATTGGGATTGCGCCAAACCTATTTCTCTCTAAAGTGGCTCTAGATGTGGAAAGTAAACATTCAAGCTCTAGGATTGCGATGTGGTCATATAATGATGTTTCGAAAAAATTATGGGAAATTAAACCGCTCCAAAAAATATGCGGAATTGGAGTAGCTACACAGGAATCGTTGCATAGCATGGGGCTATTTTCCTTGAAGGATGTTGCAAACACGTCAAAAGAGCGTTTAATTAAGCGATTTGGAAAGGTTAAAGGTGAAGAGCTATATCATTTCGCATATGGCATAGATGAAAGCCGTATCGCTCATAAATACATTCCGAAAAGTACGTCTATAACGAAAGGACAAATCTTATTATTAGAAGATTGTTATAGCCCTAATAAGTTAAAAGTGCTTATTTTAGAACAGATTGAGGAAACTTGTTTTCGCTTACGATCTATGGATAAATGCTGTAGAACGGTTGAGCTTGGGATAGGTTACAGCAAATACATTCGTGGAGGATTTAAACGAGCAATTACCTTGGATCAACCAACTTGCTTAACTGAAGATGTCTATGCCGCTTGTTTAGACTTACTTAAAAAATTTCATTCGGGTCATCCGGTGCGCCAAATACACATCACACTGAAGAATTTGACCAGGGATGATGCAATTCAAATGTCATTGTTCGAAGATACTTCCCAAAAAGATACTAAAAGGAAATTAGCAAAAACAATGGATAGTATACGGCATAAACATGGTAAGAATTCAATTATGAGGGGTATCAGCTACATTAAAGGGGCTACACAAAGGGAAAGAAACGGAAAAATAGGTGGTCATAAATCATAAGGAGGAATGCAGATTATGATTGATAGAGGTATGATGCGTTGGATGCCATTCTCAGCAATAAAAGAACAATTTGAGGGATTAAATGAATTGTATGAAAAACAAAATGAAGTACCGATGCCTATTTTAGATGAACAAAAATTAAATCTTATAAATGATATTGTGTGTTGTGCAATTGCTGAAAATAAGCAAGTAAGCATTTCATATCAAAAACAAAACAAAGCATATTCGGAAGTGGGTTATATTCATTACTACGATATGATTTGTAAGGAATTAAGAATTAGGAACCAACATGATAATGTACAGTATATAAAAATTAATCATGTAGCAGATATCAAATATACATAACACTTTAAAAAAATATTAGATGGGGGAATTATGATGAAAAGTCAAAAAGAGCTTATCTATCATTTTAGGGAGTTTTGGGATTTTGAGTATATTTGTTTAGAGAAAAAAGGCTTGGGATTTCCAGAATTAGAAGAAGTAATGTTGAATTATAATATGCATAAATCTGATGAAAATTTGGAATTTAAAGAGTGTTGGATATATCGTGAATTTGTGGATGGAGAAGAATTGAGAACAGTTCAAATCACATATGAAGATAGTAAAATCAATAAGGCTGTTCGTTTATGGGGATCTAAGAGAGATAAAGATGGAAAAGTTCTTGCAATGACAATGGACTTTTTAAATATAGAAACCAAAGAACTTGAATGTGAAATAGATCTAATGAAAGATAAAAAATTTGAAGGTATCAACCATAGAAATAGAGCCCCTTTTAATTAGGACTCTATTGTAAACTAACAATAAATTCATTTAAAAATCTAAGTTTTATTCGACACTAGCGCTAATAGCTGAATAACTAATCAAGTGTCATATATAAAGAGTTCGTCGAGTGATATTCCGAAAAACTAATCAAACTTCTCTTCCCCAAAAATCCAGTAGCTATATGCATGATAAACTCCGAAATGATTTTATCTAAATAAAATCAAAATCTGGTTAGGACCTATACGTTCCATTACACGATAGCCTTTATGGGAATCGGTTGCGATACCATCAGCATTAGGTTTACAGTATCCGTTAACTTGACATCTTCCATCATCTCTTACACGGAGTTTTCCAAATAAACCAACTTTTTCCCATTCTGATCTGTTCGAACGTGGAATGTACTCTCTCGTATGGTCCCAGTCAGGATTTAAAATGGGTTGCTTCTCTGTACGTTCAGGAATGATAACATTCCCATCTTTATCTTTTTCCACTGGGATTACAACATTATGGTATTGCACTCTCCCCCATTCATCTGTTACATATTTACCTTTCCACCTTAATTCTCCACTGTCGGCTAGGAAAGCCGGATTAGCAGTTACAATTCCTAAGATATACTCATCAGTCGTTTTGACTTTTCTTATTTTTTTGCCCTCTAAAGTAACAAAGTATCCAAAACCAATCGGCTTCCTGTCAACTGTTTCAAACATTTCTGCATAATCGGCATTCCCTGCAATCCATCCGTTATCAGCAATCCCCCTTCCATTATTCAAAATTTTTGCTGCGAGGGATAAATTAGTTAAACTCGTACCATTTGCGAGATGCCAGGAGTAGTTATCAGTGGTAACTCCAAAACGTCCCATGATATGAGATCCAGGTAAATTACTGGCAGTATCCATTCCTTCCGCATGGGAAGCGAGCCGATTGGCGGTGGTATGCCATCCTTCCGCATGAGAAGCAAGTCCACTTGAAAGGGTAGAAAACCCTTCCGCATGGGAATAAAGAGAGCTGGCTTTGGTACCTTTTCCTTCCGCGTGAGAAGAATTAGATTCTGCGATGGTACCTTCTCCTTCCGCATGGGCCGCTTTTCCCTTGCTCTTAGTTTGGAATCCTTCCACATGAGAAAAATACCCAATAGCAGTGGTTCTTTCTCCTTCCGCATGAGAAGCAAGTCCGCTAGCAGTGGTTCTTTCTCCTTCTGCATGAGCTGCATCCATAAAGGCGATAGTATCTCTTCCTTCTGCATGAGAGACTTCCCCAATAGCATCGGTACTTTCCCCTTCTGCATGAGAAGCAAGTCCGCTAGCAGCAGTTCTTTTTCCTTCCGCATGAGCTGCATTTCCACTGGCAGTGGAAAGGTTTCCTTCTGCGTGGGACATGTTTCCACCGGAAATGGTAAGATTTCCTTCTGCGTGAGAGGTATCTCCAGACGCTTGTCCTCCTCCTCCTTCCGCATGAGCATATTCTCCTTGAGCGGTTGATTGTATACCTTTACCATTTTTAAGAAAACCAGGTCCCCCCTCAGCATGAGAAGAACGCCCTATAGCTTTACTGCCAGACCCTTCTGCATGGGAAGCAATTCCACTGGAGGTAGTAAAGATTCCTTCCGCATGGGAGGCACCTCCACTAGCAGTTGTCCCATACCCTTCCTCATGTGCAAGTGGTCCACTGGATACTTTGGCAGTAATATTGAATCCTTCGACATGAGAAGGACTTCCATTAGTGGTAGTACCTTCTCCTACCACTCTGGAAGATTGATTATTTGGTGCCATTCCTGCTTCCTTCCTGTTATTTTTGTTAGGTTTTATCTTGTTTTGACCGAACATGTAAGCAACCTCCTCAGATTTAATAATAGTATGATATGCTAATTCGAAAATTGTATATTCGGTATTATTATCCACGTATGATTAAATCATCTTATTGCGAAGTATTTTTAAAATCGCGCTTTCAGCAGATCTAATTTATTTAACAATCTTTCCCGATTGTTAAATAGAATGATTCGCATTTTTTAACAACTTTATTATTTTTTAAATGACTTTATTGTAAATTAAACAACTTTTTTGTCACTTAACATCTATAACATTTCTGAAAATTCTTTCTGTTAATTCCGACAAAAAAGCACATAATCTAGATAGATTATGTGCATAATAAAAATTTTCTTTTTAAGAAATGCTTATATGCTTGGAATTGGTTAATTAGTTGATTTACTACTGTTCTGTAATTATCTGTTTCAGATACATATATTGTTGATACAGCGTACAGTAAAAGGGTAAATTCGTGTCTAAAACATATCTAAAAAATCTATTTTAAAACTATATTATTTTCTCAACTTATTTTTCCTTGAACAATAATGACAGCCACAAAGAACAGTGTTTTTGTTAATGGTACTTTTAGATATGATTTCGCTTTAGCTTGATAGAAATGTGCGTAATCCTCGTAACAAAAATTTATATCCCACTTCGGTTAGATAAAAAAGTATCACCTTACGATGGTTATCCGTATGTATGGGCGTTTATATCCCACTACGTTTTGATAAAACTTTGTTCATTTTGTAGGCTTGCTCTGGTTCTTCCTCACTTTATATCCCGCTACGTTTAAATAAACCCTTTTTTACACATCTAGGTATATGCCCTTTTCGTTGGTTTATATCCTACTACGTTTAGATAAAACACAGAAAACAATGTAAGAATGCTTCGAGAGCTTAGATTTATATCCCACTACGTTTAAATAAAACAGCGGTGTACATGGTGGAAAAGGTACGCTTTATAAGTTTATATCTCACTACGTTTAAATAAAATTTCGTGAGCAACAACTTGATTTCGTCCTTTATAATCTGTTTATATCCCACTACGTTTAAATAAAACACATCGGTGGGTTATCAACTGATACTGCTATTATAAGTTTATATCCCACTACGTTTAAATAAAACATTCTACAGCAAATATGGTGCATAGTTTCGTTCTTGTTTATATCCCACTACGTTTAAATAAAACTTTAGAACGCCCACGACGCTTTTCAATCTCACTTGTGTTTATATCCCACTACGTTTAAATAAAACACGCAAAAGGTGAAATTGAATTCACGATTAGTTTTGAGTTTATATCCCACTACGTTTAAATAAAACGCTACTCGTAACACGTTAATACATGGGTAACATTAAGTGTTTATATCCCACTACGTTTAAATAAAACGTTACAAAACTATTACGTGACAACTTTGATGTTAAAGTTTATATCCCACTACGTTTAAATAAAACTCTTTAAATCATAAACAAGAGCCGCTTTATTATCTTTGTTTATATCCCACTACGTTTAAATAAAACAGAAATGTTTACCATACTTGCTAACGGAACTAAAAAGTTTATATCCCACTACGTTTAAATAAAACAATTTTTGAACGGTAATATTCAACCACTTTCTCTAGGTTTATATCCCACTACGTTTAAATAAAACCCTAAAGGGAAATGGATTTTTGAAGAGTTGGAAATAGTTTATATCCCACTACGTTTAAATAAAACTGATATGAAATACTTTGAGTTTAATAATCATGAATATGTTTATATCCCACTACGTTTAAATAAAACCCCCTATAAAAAGTAGAATAAAACCTCATTAAAGCAGGGAATCTACTGTGTTTAACTTATAGGTTTTGCAGTGAATCGTTAGTCTTGTTTCATATTTTTTTCAAAAATGACATTCAAGCCTTGGGAGACAAGGGGTTTAACATTTACCTACAGTAACGAGATACACTGCAAAAATAATTGCTACTATAAAATAATCTTAATAAATTATAATATATTATAAGATTCAATTTAAAGAAATAGCTCTTCATAGCTTTTTTCAATCCCAAATACTTTTTTCCTTATGTTGCGTGGGTTATTAATTTCATATAAATAAACAGAATCCTCTGTTGATATTATTATACAATCTAATTCAGATAAACACTTAAGTAGTTGCGCTTTGGATATCTCTCCTTCAAATACAGAGTTTTGTACCCAGTTTAAGTATTGTTTCAGTTTCTTACACACTTTCCCTACTCGTTTTTCTCCAATATCATAAGTAATAATAACGTACATCATCTCACCACCAGGCTTTTAAGGGTTTATATGATTCATCTCCAATCATATGTTTAATGAGTTTATAACACTCTAAGCGAATGAAATAGCGATATGATACTTTACGCTTTAAACGGCGATGTATCACAGTCTGACTTATTTTATTTTCCCATGCTTGTAAAAATTTTTTCCGCCCCTTCTCATTTAGTAAAACTATCTTATCAATCTTCTCAAAATGATTTAAGTTAATCATCTTTTTATTAATAAGTGTAAAAATTAATGGGTCAACAATCAGTGGTTTGAAAATTTCAGAGATGTCCAAACTTAGTGAAAAGCGCTTTGCTGATGGCTCATGCAAGTAGCTAATCGTTGGATTTAATTGAGTTTTATAAATTTCAGATAATACTGTTGTATAGCATAAACTGTTACCAAATGAAATTAATGCATTGATCTCATCGTTTGGAGGTCGCTTGGAACGTTTATGAAACGAAAACTCTGGAGGTAGGATACTATTAAATAGAGCATAATAATGCTGACGAATAAGACCTTCAATCCCCATGAGTTGTTGAATAGAAGTTACCTGTGGGATTTGAGAGGTTATTTGAATTATTTGTTCTAACATTTCATCAGTTATCTGTTTATATCCTTTTAGAGTCCGAAGCATATGGAATACAGCTGCTGAAATAAATGCTTTTGCTAATGTCATACGTTTACTTATATCTAAGTAATGAGCGCTTTGCTGTACTAATGTAAAACCAGATAAGTTCCCTTCACGAGGCACAAAGCTGCCACTATAAAAACCATAATAATTAAAGAAATGGACATGAACCTGATGCTGATTCAACAAGTTAAGTAAAGTTGTATTCAAGTCTACTTGTCCAAAAACATACAAATTATCAATTTGTTCAATCGGCAATGATTTCTTTTTTTCTTCTTCATTAATGAAATAAAATGTATTATCTTTTCTTTTCATTCTTCCGTTTGAAAGAATATAGAAGTCTCTTAACATCGGTCTGCCTCCCCTGAAAAACAAAAGTCATAATATGCACATGATGGACAATAAGTTTTCTTATCAATCTTAGGAGGGAATTCCTTCAGTATAATAGCGTGAATACGTTTTTGAATGTTTTCAAGTTCTTGTTCTTCGCCTTCTGTTAACACAATTTCTTCGGTTCTTTTTTCTTTTGTGTAACTTAACAAACCTTTCTTTGTAACACCACGCTTTTTCAGTTCTGACAAATAGTACAGGAGCTGCCACTGATCCGCTTCTTTCATTTTACTTGTCAACTTAATTTCACGGACATAATCATCTTGAATGCCATCAATTTTACCGGAATTTTCAATGTCCAGTTCCCGATGTTCCATACGTTGATAAGCGAAATCATGAAGAATCTTCCCTTCTATAACCCGCGTACTTTCTTTTTCTAGTTGAATTTGATGCACAAATAACCAGAGCTTTCGATGGCAAACAAAATAGTAATGAATGTAAGTTCCTTTCATCTTCCCACCTCATTTAAAATTTGTTAGGCAACATCCCACTCCGGTTATATAAAATCATGAAATTAAATAAAATTTTCTGTTTTTTTATCTAACAGTACACCTGAACCTGTCTTTGAATTTTCATTGAATTCATAGTCTAAATCTAAAATTTGAATCCATGGTAATAAATCATATTTTTTTCCGTTCTTTTTGCCTCCCTTATGCGGTAATCTTGATGTGTTTCTCATAGTTAAGGTTTTCCTTAAACTCACAGTAAGCTTAGTAATTTCACGATGCAATTTCGTACGGTCTTGTTTCTCTGCTTGTTCAAGTTTTTCAAATAAATGTACATTTTCATCATAAACATTTCTGGGAATCACAAGTTCAGCTTGGATATCCCGTAGTAGCTTCTGAGCATCATTAGATGATAGGGTATAATCATCAAACGTTTTTAATTGTTCTAACGCACTTTCAAACGTTTTTAGAAATTCCGTTCCTTTTAAATAATCACGTTTGTATAGTTGACTTACTAACTCTATTTTTTGGGATTCTAGTAAAATTTTTTGATTAAAAGGACGTAACAATTCTATCGATCTTTTTAAGATTTCTTCATCATACACATATTTCGCACCGCTCACATTAGTAGTATATATGAATACATTAGGCTGTTCGTATTCATATTGACGTCTACGATAACAACGTCCAAAACGTTGACATAAGCTATCCAATGTTGCAGCTTCGGTAAATAGCACGTCAAAATCAATATCGATGGATGCTTCTACAAGCTGTGTTGTAACCCAAATTCCTATTGCTTCTCTATTTTCATCAAAATGAATTAGCTCTCTTTCAATCATGGCACGATGCTTTTGAATATACATAGAATGAAAAACGTGTACATGCGTAGTCTGTTTTTTAATCATGCTGTATAATTCCATTGCCCGTTTAACTGTGTTAGCTATAACTAATACTTTCTTACTTCTACCTAGATTAATAATTTGTTCAACATCATCAATAATTGATTTTTCTTTAATATCAATGCAATGACGTATAACTGTGTCGTCAATAAATGTATCTACTCGGAAGGCATCTTTTGGAATAATTTCACTTTCTTGCAAAGTTTCTAAATAAATACTAGGTAGCGTCGCGGTCATTAATAAAAATCGTCCACCCACTAAATAAATCATTTCTAATGCACGAATTAAAACGGCAGCAATTTTTGGATCGTAAGCCTGAATTTCATCAATAACCAGTGAAGAATATGCCATTGTTGCTAATTCTTTCTCATATCCTCGATAAAGGAAAGGGAATTTTAATATTTGATCAATGGTTGTGAATAATAATTTACTTGAAAAATGGTGAGATTGTTCAGAAATAACTTCCCATTCTTCCTCACGACTTTCTGTTAGGTAATCCGTAGATGAAGAGTGGAGTAAACCAACATTTTTATAGTTCATCTTATCGTATACCCTAGTAAATAAAGCATTAATACTTACCTTTAGTGGCAAAGTGAAAAAGGTTTTACTATCACTTGCCCAAAGGAGAGCGGCTTCTGTTTTTCCCATACCTGTTTGTGCTACAATAATTAAATTTTTCTTACGGTATTCGTGTGCATGCTTTTGTAAATCACGATACACTTCTTCGACTGGTAGGCTCTTCTCGGTAGCGATTTTTGCAAATCCTTTGTCAACAAGTTGCTTGAAATTCTGTTTAGCATCAATTTCAATATCAGCATGTGCAGAAGCTGCATGATCCAATCGATGCAGTAATCCTTTTAAGATTACATAGTCTACATAATGCGCTTTATTATCACTGTACTTAATTCGCTTACGTAATTGTGAAAATATGCGGTTATATCGGGTTTTTAAATTTACACCTTGGATGTCTAAATGGCTATTAATTTCATTCAAATTTGGCCAAAGATCCTCAGATAGAGCTTTTTTAATCAACTCATCGTTTGGCTGAATATTCCTTTCGTGATGAAACGCAATTGCTTGAATAAGAGCCTGATAGTCTTTTTTGGGGAATGAAAAAACGACTTCTGGTAATAGAAAAGGAGATAAGTAGTTGTGTGGTACTTCCAAATATTTTTTCAGTACTACATCTTCACCAAGCGCACGTCTTATTTTTAATTGAAATGGTTTATGGGCTTTCCCAACATCATGGTAGTCTACTGCATAACGTAGTAATTCCCAAATACGATCATCAAAATAATATCCATAAGATTCTCTTAAAATATCATATCGCAAGCGTAACTCATCTGTATGTTCACGTAATGTTTCCTCTGGATCAGATTTTGCTAAAAATATTGTAATCACTCCTTAAAATAAAACCGTATCCAAAAAGGAATACGGCTTATTATTATTCATTCCAAAGAACAAGGTATTCCCCGTCTGTATGAAGAGGTTTTCCGTCTTCTCCATGGTGATAATTGCTATCCACATAAAGAACCGGTATTTTTGTCCACTCTCGTATACCATTGACAATCTTATACGTCCAATTTAAACGGTATGGAATACCTGTTGGGAAATCTGATTCATAATAATGTTTGGGTGCATAGATGGCATACTTAGAATGAATTTCTTCACATTCTTCTAATTCAACAAATGCTACTTCATCGACACGTACTAGATCTTCATGACGACCCAATGATAAATGAGTATCTGAGTGAATGAAAGCGTGATAAATACGCTGTAGTAAATCTTCTTCACCTTTAATATGAATAATAAGTTCTACATTAAAAAGCATATGTGTGTAAAGCGGTATGGAAGTCATATTCGTCTGTACAGGTGCTTCAATTGCTAAGCCATCAAAAATAATTGGCATAGAAATGGATTTCTTTTTAACCATATAGCTTTTTCGATAGTCTATCATCTTTGTTTCATATGTTCCTTGGACTGAAAAGCGCAAAGGTAATAATTCATTTGCATTCAAAAGCTGATGTATCATTCCTTTGACTGTTGAATAAGGAGGAAGCGGATATGTTTCTCCTACTTTGTTTGCGAATGGCTTTGTATAACAGACTGTTTCTTGAAACAGCCTTAATCGAATTGTTTTCATACTAATACCTTATAATATTGATCAACTTCGTCAATCAGATGTTGATAGAAGTCTTCAATAGATACTGTTTCTGTAAGCTGGGAAATCTCATCTTCATTCACAAACGTTCCATCTACTAAACCAATTTTTGTACATCCGCGTATATTGTATCCTAACACAGTTTGTTTAAGCACCGATTCCAGTTGTTTTATATTTAATAACCCTGGATTAAAGTTTTGAAGAGCAATACGCCCCAAGAAAAATGGATTTGCGATTGGATAAACTCCACCAATTACAAATAATGGAGCCAAGTTTTCTTGACGACCACGAATTTCACGGTTTAAATATTTTGTAATCTCAATTAGCTGTTTTACACGATTCGCTTTTTCTTCTTCTGATAATTCAATTGAGCCATCTATTCCAACGCGGGATAAATCAATTGTCAAAGTATATGTGTATAAGCTTTCATGTTGTTCTAATGTAGCCAAATTAGGGGCTTCATTAATACGAGATGATAATCCCATATTATTTAAAAATTCAAGGTCACTGTGGTATGGTTCTAACGAAACAGCATGACTTAAGCGAACAACGGCTGAGCGTTTAGCAGCACCTTCCTTCGCTTTCGTCTTCATGTAACCGAATAAATCCATTTCAACAGAGTCTGTAATATTACAATCTTCTTTAAACTGTACAACCCCTTTGCTTTTATCCACCACGTTTAAATTCCAATTGAACAGTTGGTTTCCTAAACGAACAATATCATATCGAATTGCTTGACGAGAAGCAAAGGAATACACTTCACCATTACCACGATGGAATTTTTTTAGCTCAGAAATATTCGCTGTTCCTTCACCGTAATTTAATGAGCTTGCTTTAAAAATAAATGTTAATGTAAAAGACTTATTGTTCATCTCCCTTTTCCCCCTCTTTTGAAATTAAGCCTGCAATGAATGAATCAGCAATAGTAGCAAAGTCAATTTGTGATTCATCCAATACATTTATAAACACTGGTGGAAGCGGCTTTTCTACCGACATATACAGGCGCATCACTGTGTCTAAAAACATTTTTTTGTCATTAGCACGGACCGCATTTAATAATCGGTAAGCGATAGAACGAATTTTTCCTTCTTCCATCGCTTTCCTTATTTCTACACCAGCATAAAAAGCACTCCAAATTCTCTTTCTTCCAATGCTTAAGTTAGTTTCCAACGTTCCCTCTCCTTTCACCAAAAAAATAAAGTAGTATCGCAATAGACAAGCATAGACAATTTCATTTGCAAAGTGCCCTTCTTTCAACTTAATCCGTAAATGATGATGAATTATAGATTTCGGATCTTGATAGCGTAAAAATGAATGTACGATTTGACTCCTAAGCTTATACTTCAAATGCCCGAACCACTTTGCACAAGTATCAGAATTAAATAGCGAACATAGTCCTGATGTTAAATGCAGATACTGCAAATCTGTTTTTTTCGCATTATACTCCGATGAGTACTCTAAAATTAAATAGTTTTGCTGAGTTTGATGCGCCTTTGTTTGTTGTTCAGCAATTAAGTCAAAAAGGATTTCATCAAATGCTTTTTCTTTACTGCGACCAATTTCATATATATTATTTGCTTGAATAACTTGTTCGAATCTGCCTTCTCGTTGAACAAATAAGGATTTGTCTCCAACAATGGAAGCTCCAGCAGGTGCACAGAATAAAATCAATTTTGCTAGCTTACTTATAGGGATAGCTAACACACCGTTGGCACCCCAGTAAAAGTTAAGCGCTTTCGGTGCACTCATGGATAATGGCGAAAAATGCGATTCAGAATATTGTTCAAACGCCCATTGTGAATCAAAAAAATTACAATGATTCACCGAATTTGATATGTATTCCCTTATTTGTTCAATTGTATTTTTTTTGAATTTCGTTCTTAAGTGCTTTGCTGATTCATGTGTGCTTAATTTAAGATAGTTCATAATTTCATCAGAAGACTGTGCTTGTGAAATAACTTGTTGCAATTCTAAATCGACAAGTAAGCTCTCAATATAGTCTTTTCTAAAAATTACTTTCTGTTCTTCAATTGTTTTTGCAGTGTGTAATACGTTTAAGAAACTGACTTGTCCAAAATAGGTTCCTAAAACTTTTGCTTTAAAATAATTTAATGTTAACTTATGATCAATGCTTGGTTCTGCCAAAGCCTCCAGATATTGCTCTATCCATTCTTCCATTTCTAAAATATATGCTTTTTGATTTCGTATTTTATGAGCAAACTCTACTAGTCTTTTTTTTATGATAGTGTCTTCAAATTTCTTTTCTACTTTTTCAATGACTGTTCTTTTGATTGTTTCATCGAGGAGTTTTTTAGCTAGCTGTATTTTTCCTTTTGTACCTGTATTGTCTTTCAATTCACTTTCTCTTCTGAAATTTGAAAATTCTCTTCTGATGATTTGTTCATCGCGTTTGGCCACGCTGTACCGATTTAAAAAAAAGTTAAAATAGTGCTGCTCAAAATCTTTTAAATGCTCAGGATCAAACAAAATTCCTTCATCAGTAACCTGCACTTTAATTCCAGCATGTTTTAAAATACGATAGTATCCGACTAATCCTTGATCTATAGCCCACTCTCCGGCTGGTAAAGGAATTGCTTCTTTTGTAAGTAACATTAAATCACCTCCACAGCGCCAAATCCTTGACTGGATCTAAAGCCTAGTCCGATTTCTGACATTATCTTCAAGTCGTCTACGTCTCCTTGTAAGGCAAATACTCCATGATACCCAGTGAAAAATAAAGTTTCATCATTACTATGAATTTTTTCCTTCACTACTACTTTTTTCATATTTTTATTTGTAAATATAAGGGGGGTTCTGAGACCGTAACCACGAAAATCTTCTAGAACTGCATTAGAAATATAATTTAGTTCTTTTTCAAATGCTTCTCCATGAATTAGTACAGGATTTGATTGCTTGTCCCGCACTAGTAAAGGAGATAAAGTCTTGAAATATACATGATCTCTTTCAATAGTAGTGCTATTTACCATTTTTACCTTCGTTCGAATGAAACTGAAATCTTTATACTGAAACTTTTCTATGTTCATAAGCCCGTTATAGAAATGCAGCATAAATTGAGGGTCAGGAGATGCTACTGTCAGCCCGACATAACCTTTGACGTCAAATCCTGTTTTATCAAGCTCGTAATCATGTACATATACTCCAAAAGAAAATGGACGATTTGCTTTACTTGAATGATAAATTTGTTGAAAGTATGCAGGATCAGATAATTTCAATGTTTCTTTTATAAAACTAACCATCATCATTCTGTAAGAAAGCGGAAAACGATCAGTGTGCAATTTAATATTTAATCTCACCCTACTATCCTCCTTCATTTTTTATAGTTATGGATTTGATGAAATAAAACGTGAAATTTTATTCAGCTTACTAAAATAATTTGGAGGTTAATTACTATAACCAAATAGTGGATTTAATAAATTCCATGCAATAGTTATAAACCATTTTTATCCTAACACAGAAATTAGGAACTATAGAGAAGAGATAAAATTATTTTTTTGCATTTTTTGAATTTCTCTTTCGATCTCTTCACGTAGCTCTTTGGGGCTTAAAACACTGACGCTAGCTCCAAAACGTAGAATAAATTGTTTAATAACAGGTAATCCATACATTGTACCTGTAAATAAATAATCTTCATTGTACTCTTTTATTACTTGGTTCGCTGCCCATTTTGTATCACGAAACCATATATATATATCTTTTTTTACCAGTAATTCAATATTATAAGGGTCATTAAATAAGCTATTTGTACCAAGGAATTGTTTGAGTGAGAAAGAAGCATCTTTATTAAATGTTTGATGAGATATTGTAATTCTCTCAATGCGATTCAACTTAAAAGTTAAGAAACATTTCTTTTTCTCGCAGTAAGCAATGCAATATTCGTGTTCGTTATGTTGGATGAAATGATAAATATGAATTGTTCTTGTTGTAAGACCTGAAGAGGCAGAGTAGTAAGTAATAACTGCTTGTAGTTGTTCTTCCAAACAGTATTTCAATTGTTGTTTAATAAATGTGATGTGGGAAAAATCTGTGTTAACGCTATAACTTGATGTTATAACAGTGTCATTTTGATTTGATAATTGTTTTAGTTTTTCTTCTAATTGTTGGACAACTTTATCATTTGGATTAAGTGTTAGTTGCTTACGAACTAGTTCAGTCAACTTATCTAATTCTTTTTGCTCTAAAAAGCTGTTCCAAAGAGGGTTTGTTTCTAAGAAATAACCACCGTTTCGTCCTCTGATCGTATGTATCATAAAACCCGCCATTAACAAATCATTAATATGCTTGCGAACACTTCTTCCACTCAGTTCTAGCATACTTGCTAATTGCTCCCCTGACATCTTTCTATTTTTTGAAAGCAATAAAAGAATACGAAGGGAGTTTGAGACCTTTGACATTATTGTAACCTCCTAACCATATTTAATTATAGTATAAGATGATAAATATTCCATGTTAATATTTGTATTGATTCTAAAAAAGAAAAAGTCCCCCTAGATTACAATAACCATCTCAGGGAGATCACTCATAATAAACATTTGACCACTACGTTCAGATAAACTTTTAATGTTACGATAATAAAATATTTTATATCCCACTACGTTTAGATAAAACTATACGCAACCAAGGTGACTCATACGTAACTTTAACGTTTATATCCCACTACGTTTAGTTAAAACTTGAATGGAGTTATAACAAGCTTGGTATTCGTATAAGGTTTATATCCTACTACGTTTAGATAAAACTTGGTATACGAAAGAAACTGGTGATGATGAATTAGAGTTTATATCCCACTAAGTTTAGATAAAACTATATTGGCATGGGTATTACAACGATTGAAGCAATCTTTATATCCCACTAAGTTTAGATAAAACACTACCTGTACCGCACTTTCTTGTGGTTGAAATTCTGTTTATATCCCACTACGTTTAGATAAAACCCTTTATAAAGGGGATGGGAGAAAAAGAGAAAACAAAGTTTATATCCCACTACGTTTAGATAAAACTTCGATGATGCAAGTAAAGCTCTTGATTTAAGTTATGTTTATATCCCACTACGTTTAGATAAAACGTACATCAATGTAAATACGATCATATTTATCTTTTAAGTTTATATCCCACTACGTTTAGATAAAACACGCTTCTATGAGTACAAAAATGAATCTAGTTCAAAGTTTATATCCCACTACGTTTAGATAAAACTAGGACAGGCTTTAGATTTCGTACCGATTAAATCCGAGTTTATATCCCACTACGTTTAGATAAAACATGAATGCGGAAATGGCTTCTGATGCAATTCAAAAGAGTTTATATCCCACTACGTTTAGATAAAACCAGAATTAGCTAATGAAACTCGCTGTTTTAAATATGTTTATATCCCACTACGTTTAGATAAAACAACAGATAGCAGCATCAAAAAGCAGTAATGGATTTTGTTTATATCCCACTACGTTTAGATAAAACCCCTCATAAAAAGTGTGATAAAATCTTTGTACAGCAAGGAATCTAATTGATACTAGTTTGCAAATTTTGCAGCGGATCGCCAGTCTTGTTTCATAAATATTTTCATAAATTATGTTAATCCCATGAATCACAAGAGATTTAGCATGTTACGTAATTATTAAGATACGCTGCAAAATTAGTTATTACTACAATATAAACGTAACACATCTAAAAACCTAAAGAAATAAACAAATGTACAAAAAAGAAACCAATTGTATTTTATTTATAGGGGATGTTATTCTCTATTTTCATACCTTTTGACTACTCTATAAAATGTTGGACTCGTCATGTTACATCTTCTCATTGCTTCAAACGCTGAAATATTTCCTTTTTTCCAATTTTTATAGGCTAGAATGAATTTATCAGTAATTTTAGTTGTAGGTCTTCCCAAATGCTTTCCTTTTTTCTTTGCAGCCCTTAAGGATAGATTCTTTATTTCTTCCGAAACGATCTAGGGAGTGAATATATAAAATATCACTTTTTCTTAACATACGTTTTAAGAGTTGATATTGCTCTCGATTAAAGTCTCTTCCGCTTTGCTTGTCGATAAAAATGTCTCGCTCATCGGTAATAAATTGTTTCATTGCTTCAAGTTGACGATCTTCATTTTGGTCTTTACTACTTACACTGATATATCCAAACTTTCGAACATTCATAATTGAGGTACTCCTTTTAATGTTGTTACTTTTTGATACATATTTCATATTATCTGAATTTATAGCAAAAACGCTTCAAAAGGTATCTGTATTTTTGAAGTGATTCATAAGTTCCTTTTTAGACCTTTTGATACACTGTTTTCCATAAAAATCACACTACTTCAAAAGGTGTACCTTTTGAGAATGCGATAGTTAAATTTATATAAAGATAAATGTGTTTACATTGGCACTTTTACCAGAAGACATCTAGATATGGTATTTTATAAATGGAGTAAATTAATGTGTTAGATGATTATCTTATTATGAGAGGAAAGAGTAACGTGAAACCTATAAATTTAGTATCTTTGATTAATGCAAAAAGAAAACTAGAACCTATCGTATTTAAATCATACAAAGAACATTTTGACATCAAAATTAAAGAGGATGAACTAGAAGATATAGATTCTTTGGTTTATGAACTACTTTCGATTTTTGAAAGTGTGAGAATCGTAGAAGGCTTTTATGTTGGATACAAAATTAATCAAATTAATAGAGAGTTTGATCTTTTACGTTTTGGAGAAAATAATATTATAAATATAGAATTGAAAAGGGAAAACACTGGGGATAGAATGAAAAAACAGCTTTTAAGAAATAAATATTATCTTGGATTTTTAGGAAAAGAGATTTTGCAATTTACTTATGTTTCCTCAGAAAGAAAGATTTATTACTTAAATGAACAGGAAGACTTTGCAGAGGTTGAAATTTTATTCTTAGTTGAACAACTAAAGCAACAAGTATTAATTGAAATTGAGAACATCCACATATATTTTGAGCCCTCTAAGTATCTCGTCTCTCCGTTTAATTCTACAGAGACTTTCTTAGAAAGTGAGTATTTTTTAAATGAGCATCAAGAGAACATTAAAAATGATATATTAAGTAGCGGTGCAGAAACAGGTCCTTGTTATATTGCAATTGAAGGATACGCCGGAACAGGAAAAACACTTCTAACTTATGATATTGCAAAAGCATATATAGATAAATCAAAAAGAGTTCTTATTATCCATTGTGGGACTTTAAATGACGGTCAAAAAAAGTTAATACAGAACTACAATTGGGAAATAGCACATATTAAAGAATATGAAAAATATAATGTAAATGAGTACGAGCTTATAATCATAGATGAAACTCAACGAATATATACACAGCAATTAGAGGAATTGATAATGGAGATTAATAAAACAAATGCAAAATGTATTTTTTCATATGACCCTAATCAATGCCTTGCTAGTTGGGAGGTTGAGAGAAATATTCCTGGATTTCTTAAAGAGAAAATTTCTCCTAAACAATATCGTTTAACAGAAAAAATTAGAATAAATAAGGAACTTGCAGCATTTATAAAAAATTTATTTGATTTATCAAAAAGAAGTCCAGAACAGAATTATTCTAATATTAGTGTGCAGTATTTTGCTGAGGATTCTAGGGTAAGTAATTATATAAATGTACTTACAAATAAAGGATGGAAGGCGATAAATTATACACCTGGTTATCGTAAACGTTATCCATATCAAGAATATCAAAATTGGAATGATGAGAGTGCACATGAGGTTATTGGTCAGGAATTTGATAACGTAGTTGTTGTAATGGATTCTAACTTTCTTTACGATGAAAAAAATCGTCTAATTAGCAGAAATTATTATTATGATAATACTAAAATGCTCTTTCAAATGGTAACAAGAGCTAGAAAAAAACTCCATATCATTATTATCGATAATGAGGAAGTTTTAGAGAAATGTTTGAGTATTTTGCAATCTAAGAAAAGTAGCTAAATTACGTAGATACTTTCAGTTTTGTTCAAATTTAATCCGAAAAGTAAAAAGAATTTGTAGCAATCACTACAAGTTCTTTTTTAGATAATATAAAAAGGTTGAAAAAAACTATCTCATTACAATAGAAAATACAAATATTCCAACTTAAAGGATATAATTACGGAATTTTAAAACTAGTTTTCTAATTACAAATAAAGTATTATTAAGTTGGGAATTATTAGGCCGAAATGAAAATAAAGAATGGGGATTTTTATGCATGAGTATACTGTAATTGACCATCCAAAGCACAAAATATTATTTTGGGTTGCAATATCATCTATGGGACTATCTAGTCTAATTTCAACTCGCATCCAACCTTGGATTCAAGAGATTCTTAATGCCCCCGTTATCGCTACTTTATCTATAAGTGGTGTGACTATATTTTATGTTCTCTATCTATTACTCAATCTCGTTATCTGGAAAATCCCTTTGTTCCGAACGATTTTTCATTTCCCGAGTTTAGAGGGTGAATGGGAATGTTATGGGATATCGAATAACACTAGATTAAATAAACAATTTGAGTGGTACGGAAGCATAACTATAAGACAAACATGGGACAAAATTTTAATTACCTTAAAAACTAAAAATTCTACTTCTAACTCATTAAGTACTACAGGTGGAATAAAGTACTATGCAGGGGTAGGATATAAGTTATCCTATCACTATGAAAATAACCCAAGTGCTAACTCAGATAAGGATTTACATAAACATGAAGGATTTTGTATTTTGACCTTTAACGAGGATGAAAAAACAGCTGAAGGTTGCTATTTTAATAATATGAAGGATAGACAATCTTATGGAGAAATGAAACTGAAAAGGAGGAAAAAAGAAAAATGGCCAATTTTGACTACTCTAAAAGACTGGATAGCCTCAAAAAAAGAAGACAAGAAGATGGCGGGTTAATCCAAAAATCACAATATAGTACATACGAAATACTAAAGGAATCCTATGAGGAACTAAAGGAGTCTGCCACTATCAAATACGTGATTGGTGCAATGAATCCGGTTGATTTAAAGTACACTAACAATACAATTGCAGAAGGTGAAAGAATAAAAAATCAACTTTCAAAACTTGAAGACAATGGTTTTAATGTTGAGTTTCGATATCAGGGGTCTGTCACCAATAATACTCATATCAGAGCTCATAGTGATATTGATGTGTTAACATTGCACTCGGGTTTTCATTCACTAGAGGCTCCTCAAAAGCCTTCATACCCATATGCAGGAGATCCGGTTAAGGATTTATGTGAATTGAGAGAAGAATGTTATTCTATTCTATCAAGCGCCTTTCCAACTGCAGATATTGATAACTCTGGTGCAAAGTCAATTGGGTTACAAGGAGGCTCCTTGAGAAGAAAAGTCGATGTAGTACCTTCGAATTGGTATAATACAAATTTGTATGCACAAACGGGTGCAGAATACCATAGAGGAGTCATGGTCCTGGATTATCACAATAAAAAACGATTAACAAATACACCTTTTTATCATAACAAGCTTTTGGATGATAAAGATCTTTATACAGCAACAAATTATAAAAAAATGGTACGATTATTAAAGACATTAAAGGCTGACAGTGATGTGAAAATTAACCTTAGTAGTTATGATATTGCTGCGCTTATGTATCATCAGGATAATGCTTCATACTTAGTTGGACAATCTCCGTTGCTGCTTATCACACAATCACTTTCATTTTTGAAAAATGTTTATGAGAACTCTGAATATAGAGAGGGCTTATTAGTACCTGACAAGTCAAGAACTATATTTGAACGGGCAACCCTTCATGATTTGAAATTAATGATATTGGAATTAGATAATGTGGTCCAGGATATCAGAAACGATCTTTCGATATCAGGAAATACAATTTATAAAGAAATTATTGCGTAATAAAACAAAGATTGCCTTAAAAAGGCAATCTTTTCAGGCTGTGGAGAAAGTCTTCTCCACAGCCTTGTTTTGTGTCTGAACCTCTTTTTATGTGTCAACACTGATAAAAAAGAGGAAAAGGAGAGGTTTTTTATGATGGGTGCATTAAAAAATCATCGTGATGAACGTGTATCAGTTTCTGTAGAAGAATTAGTTCCACAAGACCATTTTCTTCGTGCGATTGAAGCTACAATCAGCTTTTGATTTTATTGAAGAGAAGTTACGCCCCTATTACTGTGAAAATAATGGACGTCCTTCTATTCATCCAATCGTTTTATTTAAGATGATGTTTATTGGATATTTTTACGGTATTCGCTCAGAACGTCAACTAGAAAAAGAGATTAAAACCAATATTGCTTACCGTTGGTTTTTAGGATTTTCCCTATCAGATCCAATTCCAAATCATTCTACCATCAGCTGGAATCGCCGTACGCGCTTTATTCATACAAATATATTTGAAGAAATCTTTGATGAAATTGTACGTCAAGCGACGGAACACCGTATGGTGGGAGGACGTGCCTTGATGACAGATTCTACGCACATAAAAGCGAATGCCAATAAAAATAAATTTGTACATAAATTTAAAAAAGAAAAGCCAAAGTTTTATATAGAGGAACTAGAGGCTGCGGTTATGGAAGATCGTGAAGCTCATGAAAAAAAGAATTAAAACCTAGAAAGGAAAGTGATACCCCTACTAAAAAAATTCGTATAAGTACAACTGATCCAGATAGTGGCTTTTTAATGAGGGATGGAAAACCGAACGGTTTTCATTTCTTAGATCATTGTACGACTGATGCGAAGTACAATGTGATTACAGATACCTATATAACGGCTGGAAATGTAGCGGATTCCGAGCCGTATTTAGCACGCCTCCAAGCTCAAATTGATAAATTTGGATTCGAAGTTGAAGCTGTAGCACTTGATGCCGGTTATTTTACAGGTTATATCTGTAAGAAATTATCAGAACAGAATATATTTATGGTGATGGGGTATCGCCGATTTGGAAAACGGAATAAAGAAGTACCAAAAAGTCAATTTAAATATGAAGAAGAAACAGACGTATTTGCCTGTCCAATGGGATGTATTTTAGAATATGCGACAACGGATCGAGAAGGATACCGTCAATATAAATCTAATCCAACAGATTGTGCCGTTTGTCCATTGCGTGATAAATGTTTCTCAGAGAAACAAAAACAAAAAGTCATTACGCATCATATTTGGGAAGAATATAAAGATATCGCAAGAAAAAACAAATTAACAAGTACGGGTAAAAAGCTATATAAAGTACGCTGTTCTACAATTGAGCGGAGTTTTGCGGATGCCAAAGAACTACATGGTTATCGGTATGCCCGGTTTCGAGGGGTGAAGTATGTCCAAATGCAGGCCTATCTCACTGCAGCCTGCCAAAACATGAAAAAAATAGCCCTTCACCTGACCAAAAAGGGTCAGGTGAAGGGCTATTTTTTGTGTTTTTATCATGTATTACTATTTTGTACGAATTTCATAATTCATACATTCCAGAGTGTAGGAAACCCTAAAGGGTTTCCAAACACTCTGCAAAGATTGCCTTAAAAAGGCAATCTTTTATTTTTTTATATAATAAGGAACATTCTAGCATGTTAGCTAAAAGTTGATTAAAAGCAGCTCATAATCTTTGAAATTTTGATATATAAACGTTACGGTTGATTTCATTATATAACACGTTGAGTTTTAATGTTTGAAAATTATTTGAATTAAAAAAACAAGGGAAGGTATCGGGTATTGATTCCTAAAAATTCTAATTTGGTGTTTTGTACAAAATACTTTTAAGTAATATCTATATCATAATAAATTATAAAAAATGTACGTATAGGTAAATAGAGAAGAATGGTGCATTCTTACAGATAGACCTATATTTTTATTTGATTTATATTAATTATAATAATATGAATTGATAGGTATAGATAACTATAGTATTCCAATACGTCCGTTTAACATATATTTCCATGATTTATTTTACGAAAAGTTAAAATTGAATATTTTCACAAAAAATGAGGTATGATTTTTGTTGAAGAGCAATCTGTAAGTCCCATTAAAATATGTGGTAATTTTACATGGGATATGCCATACATATTCGAAAAGATATAATGCACGTAATTAAAGTGTTCTTATCTCTTTTTTACTTATATAATGAAGAAATTTATTGGGAAAAAGTAAACAAACAATTATTTGAAGAATATGATGTATTATTCTTTCAGACTGATATTTTATTCCTTACAGTATCAAAATAAGGTTAGGATATTTAATTAATGTCTACTTTATTGAATTTCATTTTTATTATGTAGTTTCTATATAACAGAGAAAAAAGCAACCTATTTGGATGCTTACATGAGTCTTTAGGTTCTGTATCGTATATTAAAAGAACTTGAATAAAGTTCTTCTTTAATTTGTAATTAAATCCCAGAGTGGCCCCTCATACCCAGAATCGTTTCCGGACCCCTAGTAGAGAGATTTTAAAAAGAGCATTCCTGTTTTAATGGGAGGAATGCTCTTATATTATTCATAATTGATTATTCTTCGTTTTCAAAATCACGTAAGCTGTTAAGTAGTTCTGTAAAAGATGAACAAACAGGATAAATTGCTTTTTCCATATCTTCTTCCTCATGGTCCCAAAATACGACCGTTGGTGATTGAAGTTCATTTCGGTAATCAAAACATAGAAGGTTACCAAACGGGTCTCTAGCAAAAGGATATACCTTATCAGACAATCTATCCTTTACACCTTCATAGTTTTGGACAATCGAATATTTATCTTCGATATGAAGGGTTAAGAGGTCACTAAATACATTTTCATCTTGTCCTAATACATCAAAAACTTTTGGGTGAGGATATCCTCCGTCATACTTCTTCACACATTCAACAAAATCGTCGGGTAATTTAATATTAAAATATTGTTCTACTTTTTGTATTTCTTCAGCTGTAATTGGCGTTTTACTCATAAAAGACCATGTAACATTGCTCATTTTAATACCCCTATTAAAGAAGGGTTGTTTTCAATGCTTCTTCAAGCATTGTATTGAAATCATTATATGTTTCCATCACTGTACCAGATGGTTTATCAAGTTCTAAGTAAGTACCTTCAGATAGTTTTTTACAAAACCATGCAATATCTGAATCTCCAAGGAAAAGGTACTCTTTTTGCCACTCGTTCTCATACCAAATCTTATTATTTTCTAAAAGTCCATAAACTGTTTCATCTCTTTCTGTTTCTAGTAAAGAAGAGTCAACTCCATAAATTATCAGACCGTCAAATTCGAAGCCATTTACAGTTCTAAGAAATTCCTCATAGTCATTAGGTAAATCAATATTAAAGCTTTCTTTAATATGTTCTCTTAATTTTTGAACTTCAGTATCTTTTGCTGGTTTATTCAGTTTGAGATTAAAACTTTTCATTGTTTCTTCAACTTCTAAAAGCGTATCTTTCCACATATAAAAACCTTCTTTCTGAATTTATTCCCCTTTAGGATAAATATTATATTTTGGTATAGGCCAATCCATATCAATACTATCTCCATGAGTCAAGCCTTTAGTTAGTGTGTTTTGTGTATTAGTAATAGCCTTATGATATGGATGATTTTGAATTAAAGTTAAATTTTCAAAGTCATTCGTCCCCCCGTCATCTAACGGGAAATTATGATGTACTTGCCACCCTGATGGATTTTTTCCTTTTTTCATATTTTCTATTTCAAAGTCTGATATACCCGCTTTCTTAAGTTCAAGAACCTTCTCAGGGTTAGTTGCCAAACCGTAAAGAAATTCTTTTTTTACGGTATTTTGAAAAACCCTTCTAAGTTTTGCAGCTTCTTCTTTACTTCTTTTAGTATAAGTAATTTCATCAACTTTAACATCTTTAAGAATTACATCTTCTCCATATAATTTACCAATAAAAACGTCACCGTCCGTAGTACTTTTAGTATATTGATAAGGGGATAGTTTATTCTTAGCTGTTTGATAAGTATCAATAAAACTAGATTTTAAAGAACTTCCACCAACACCTGCTATTGAAAGCTGATTTCCAAAATTAAAGTTAAAATTATTTAGTGAATTTAATGTATTTCTATATGTAGCGGAATTAGTCACAAACGACTTTCCTTTTGTTAGGTTGGCAGCGATCGCTATCTTCCCTGCTTGTCCTGCTTTACTAAGACCTTTATCACCAATAAAACCTGTTAATAATGATGCCACACCATAGGCAGCATAATGTATTCTACTTTCCATATCTCCATTCCAAAAATCATTCATAAATGAATCCGAGAAGGCGTTCCACATTGCAGGAAGAGTTTCCTCGTAATTTACAATCGCATCACGCATATTTTCCCACGTTTCTGCATCACCCAATGCTTTAAGCCCTTCCCATGCATCTGTGACAGCATCTTCTACACCAGTAGAAATACCAGTCCATGCGTCCATTAAATCCTTTTTCTCTTCATCCCAAGCTTTCTCGAAGTCAGATTTTGGCGGAAGCTTACCGCACATTGCCCCTTCTTCAATTGAACTACTTTTTAGAAGATTTTCAGACTGACGTGCCCTCTCTTCTCCAATCGATTGAATAGAAGTTATCCACTCCATATTCAACCCTTGCGTACTAAATGTACCACTTGCGAGACTAAAGCCTTTTCCACTTTGAACTTCCGCCAAACCCGTCGCAATACTAGCAGTCAGTTGAAGTGCAGTATCATAATTACTACTAGAAGTATAATTAAATTCATGTAGATGTTCTAATTTTTCTTGCAGTTTCCGTTTCATCATATCAAAAATACCCACCATAGCGTCCATACCAGGAAGGGGTATAGCTTGACTGATTCCTTCAATGTTTGCTCTTGTTTGGTCAATCCCTCGAATTTGTTCTAGTATTTCTTGTTCAATGACATCTGTTGAAGCTACTTGTGATTGAAATTGACTTGGAAAGGCATCATTCTGACGGATTAATTCCTCACATAAGTAAATGATTCCTTGCGCTAAAGGATAAAAGGTTTGTACAAAAAACGCTTTCGCACTATCGTAAGTCTGTCCTTGTAAAACAGTATCACTTGCAAAAGCGTCAATCGACTGAATAGCTTGTTCCATGCCTTGAATAGTAGCGGTACATACAGCGTTCATACTTTGCGTCTGAGTATGTACTTCTCCTAGATACATATTTAAACTCAAAAATCTCCCTCCTTAATAAGTAAATCATACCAATTCAAGGAGAATGTTGTAAGGATAAGTTTCTAATTACATCCAGAAATCATCAAAATCTACATTATAACCTTTTCTTTTCAAAGCCTTAACTATCTTCTGTCCATTCCCTAAAGATGGCTTATACTCATTCGATCGAGAAATACGACTAATTGTATTTTGATGAATGAAAAGGTAGATATTCAACCGGAAATTCTGCACGCGGATACGCAAGGTCAAAGCACCACAGTCTTTGGTTTAGCTACTTTATTAAGTATTCAGTTAATGCCTCGCATTCGCAATTGGAAACACTTAAAATTATTTCGCCCCAATACACAAGACAATTATGAACATATTGATGAACTATTTTCAGGAGAAATCAATTGGAGTATGATTGAAAATCACTACCCAGATATGCTTAGGATCGCGATGTCAATCAAAGCTGGTAAAATTACTCCATCTACTATATTGAATACACTAGGCACCTACAGTAAGAGGAATAAATTATATCAGGCATTTTGTGAATTAGACAGAGCTATTAGAACGATGTTTTTGTTACAATTCATGTCTAATGGGGTAGGACGCACATTTTAACGTTTTTATACGCTAAGGGATTCCCAAAACTCCATAACACGGGTTGAATTGAGAATTTGATTTAAAGATGAGTTTTGAGACACTATTTAAGCTCTTTTCAGCACCTTTTACATTGAAGTGCATTTGGGGCACGGCAACGATTACTACCTTTTGGGGCCACTTGTTATTTCAGTTAACAGAAGTGAAATTCCGTTAACTTTCTGCAATGTTTTTAATAACATTTGTTTACGGAACACGTATAAATTAACATAAAAACAAGTTTACGGAACTTATTTTTAAAGGTTTTCCTTAAATTTTGTAACACTACAGTCTTAAAAATTAAAGTTTTATCCTAAAAATCTATAATTTTTGATGAATGGCCCGAAAAAGAAAGAATCGTTGCCGTGGGCCAAATAAACTCTAACGAGTTTTATTTTTAAAATTATGCAGCTTTCTTTTGTTCTCTAGCTATACTATACTCATAATGAACACCCATGATATCGAAGACCGTTTTCTTCTCATATCTGTGAGATTTCCGCCCGTTTTTCTCTAGAAGGTGGAACAGGCGGATCAGAAGCTTTGTTACTTCTTGGGTGTTTTGCTGTATGGCTTGATAGAGGAGAAATAGATGGTCTTGAATCATTCCAATTGCTTTATATTCACTTAATTCTTTTTGCTTCTTCTGTAATAAAAGTTGACGCATTTTAAACATGGTAGAAGAACATAAGAAAATAGCGATCAGTTTTCCGTATAAATGGCACTCTATTCTTTCTTGTTTGACAGTGCGACAATGATCTATATCAAATAATGATTTCCACGTTTTAAAAACAATTTCTATCTGCCAGCGTAGTGTATACAATTCATGTACTTGTTCTATCGGAACCCACTCCCAAGGTGCATTTGTCACATATACATTTAATCCCGCTACTAATTTACTTTTCTCTGAATAGGTTCTGTGTTTTGACTTTTCTTTTTCTGCAATTTTCTCTAGGCGTTTTTGTAATTGTGCCGCTGTTAAACGATGAAAAACGAGACGTGAAAATAACTGCTGTTTATCTCCAATATAAGCTTGCTGGTATTCTACCGTTTCTCCAGGTTTAAGTTGATTTAAAATCTGTATAACATTAATTTGTATGTATTCTGATTGTTTTTTAATGGAACCATTTTTAAAATATTCCGGATTTGGATTTTTCACATATACATTCGTATTTAACTTTAACCGCGAAATATAATACGTACCACGTTGATCCATTTGATCTAAATCCTCTAATGAAAAATAGCCTAAATCACGAATACATAAATCGCCTGGTCGTAACGTATCTAAACATTCTGTTCCAAATGTTTTATCATTATTTTTTCCAGGACCCACTTGAAAATTAAGAAATTTCCCACTATGTAAATCATATTCTAATTGAATTTTGATCCCAGCTGTTTGCGCGCAACCACCTGAACCAGGATATATATGTTCCAAAGTATTAGGCACTTGAAACATGGTAGCATCCATGATGCGAATGCGCTTAAAATGAGCAAAAAGTTGGTTAGAAATATGAGTTTGTTCACAGATTTTTTGTTGTAATAACAAAGAAAAGATATGTTTTAAAAATAACACTGATTTTGCAGTAAATCGTTTATTTAAGCCCTCCGGGCTGAGTAAAGTACCTGTAGCTGCATGAAGCCTACTACATAGTCGAACTAAAGGATCACTGGCCACCCGTTGGCTAATCCAAATACAAATCGTAGCTAAATCTGATCCAGAAAACTTACGTTTTCGCTTTATAAACTTAATCTCTCTTGCCAGTTCTTCTAAAAATCCAGGTGTGATATAGCGCTGTAATTCTTCTGCAAATGGTTGTAATTCCTCTTGAATCGAGAGATTCATAAAAAACGTCACCCTTTCTCATAGATTATTAAGCAAGAATAACGTTTTTTTGTACTTGGGGGTAATAAAAAGTCTTAAGTTGATGGGCATGTATGGTGACCCCCAATAGGAAAATCATAATGGATTATCCTTACAGGAGCTTGTCGGTTTACAGATGAAGGACGTCCATTTTGAAAACAATACAATCTCAGTACCAGGAATAGTGGGCATAGAAAGAACGATTCTTTTAACTGAAGAAGATAAAAAGCGTTTATTTAACTATTACAAAATCATTCCTGAACCTGTTCGTCCAAGATACCATAGTAATGATCCATTGTTTGTAGCCTTTGATTTTACTCGGAAAACTTATCATTGGTCATATGAAAATGATGCGCCTAAAGCTCTAACAGAAATTGCTGTTCAAAAGATGATTCGACTTGAAGTTGCAAGAGCAAATTTAAGAAAGGGAATTTCAGCACAACACTTGCGGAATACCTTCATTTTAAGGTTAATAAAACATCAAATTTCAGAGGATGAAATTATAAAACAGGTAGGGTTTAAATCTAAGCTTTCGTTAAAAAGATATTATAATTACATCGATTAAAAGTAACGGAGGAAGATAGTGTGGAGAGAAATAAAAAACAAGAGCAACAGTACATAAGAGTGTATACATTAAGGGATAGAAGTACCAAATCCATTAAAGTTGAATCTTGGCGAACGTTTAAAGAGGAAATGAATGTTCTAGGTCTAAAAGAATCGGATATTTTTCAAATTCAGTTAATAGCAAAGTAAAATAACCCTTAAAATGAGGGGAAGGTTTTTCGTTTGTTTTGGAGAATACCTAATCCAATATGAAAATAGAAGTTAGACCGATTACACTTGTATTATGTTTTTTATAATCCAGACTCAGATACGGCTCAAAAATATAACAAGGAATTACTAGAAAGGAGATTGGGATGAAAAAAGGAAAAGGATTATTGTTACCTCTTTTATTAGCCACTTTGTTAAGTGCCTGTCAACAGAACGATAAAGAAGAAGCAAAAAGTGAAGGGTCAGAAGTTATGGATACTGTTCAGAATATAGTGGGTAAAAAAGGGTTTCGTGGTGCCACTGTAGATGATAAAACAAAAATAGTAGACCTAGAAATGGTTGGAAATGAAAATGAAAATAAGTTAAAACAAGAGATTAATACTCAGCTAAAAAATCAAAATATTAAACCGTACACGATTAATGTTAGTCAAACAAGCATGACAATTGCAAAAATAGAGGACAGATGGGACATGATTTACAGCCTTATTTATGAAGAATTATTCAAGAAAAACGGGTACAAGGACTTTTCAATGAAGGCTTATATAGAATTGAAACAACCTATTCTGTTTGCTATATATACTCCTATAAATAGTACTGATTCAGATGTGAGAGAATTTGGAAAGAAAATAGAAAAAGAAGTTGATGATTTGCTTAAAACACCGGAAGCACAAAAATGGATTAAAAACGATGCATATACTATTGAAATTTATAGTCGAGATAAACAAAAAATTAACTAAAAAGACTGGGTATTTCCCAGTCTTTTTAGTCATGCTATTTATAATAAACTTGTCCACTCTCCAGATGTATGGTACCTCCGCCATAATTTTTAAGTCCTAGTTGATAGTAATTATTGTAATCACCTAAAAGGTGAGCAATTGGTATGTTTAGTCCACTAGAAAAAGCACCTTTAACCTTATATTCTGAGTGGAACACACTATTCGCATATAATTGGATTGCGAGTCCAACAGTCCTGTCTTTTGGTTCTACCTGCACACTTTGAGGGCGATAGAACGATGTTTTGTTTCTAACCCACTGAAAGTTTGTAACATCCGTTTCACCGAAATTATACACATTCATAGCAAGAGGGTTAATCTCTGTATCCTTCTGAATATTCCCCTCAAAATTAGAACTTCTTAAGGGAGTTGTAGCCATTTCTTGATTAAATTTTTCTAACTCCTCTTTAGAATATGTTTTTACCAATTTCCCATCTTTATCGTAAACTTCTATAGATAGTTTCTCATCGTTGATTTCTGTATTATTGACATTTTCTGTAGATGCGGAGATAGAAGAAGGTAAAACTTCACCATGTGCGACAGTTGATGGTAAGATTATTCCTGCTGCTAATGCAAATACCCCTGCTTTAGCTAAATATTTTCTTTTCATAACATCATCCCCCTATTGTCTGTAATTTGTAGAACAATGCCATCATATCTTACAAATATTGTATAGTAAATACGTTTTCAGAATATTTTTTCATCTTAAGATTATGGGAACATTTTTATGAATTGCACGAGAATAATAGGGATAAGGGTTACAAGAGAAATTTTAAAAATTATGGGAACAAAAATATTTTTGTTGAAATACAATAAAAAAAGAATCCTCTTATTTAAAGGATTCTGAAACAGGAAATAACAAAAATATAAACAATAAAAAGAATTACTTATATTATAACTTATATATTAATAATATAATATCGAGAAATATTTATATAAATCTAGTATGTATTATGTAGGGGTCACCATATATTTTGTTACAATTTGCATTGCTTCTTCCTGGTCTAGATTATTTCTCATCAATTCAGGGTTGAAATATCCCAATTCACAGACTCCTTTGGATTAATGCAATGATGACTTCTCTCTCTTTTCTCGCATATATACTGCAAATTGCATCATTTCTTCTTGTGTAAATTGTTTTCCTTCAATTGCACCTTGTTTAGACGTCCCAATAAACTCTAAATCATCCCATTTGGAAAATGGTGCTTCTCCTTTAGTGACCATTTCACTATATCTTTTCCATTCACCGTTAATGTTCACTACATTATACCTTCCCTCATTTGTTAAGAAACTCATTGCAAACATTTTATCAGAGTAATAGAAATCACATTCCCTATTCGGATCCAGTAATGCTTCCCAGCTAATATTAGGCATTAAATCTTCTTCCGGAATCTCACGTTTCTCTGTTTCAATAAGTTCATAAGATGAAATTGGTAAATCTTCTAACTCATCATCATATACTTCTTTCATGATCCAACAGTCTTTACTAGCGCCTTCTACATAATATTGATACCATTCATTGTCATGCGTTTTAAATACATAAATAAATCCATTTGTAACTGTCTTACGATATGTTTCAACGATATAGCTATGATTAAAATTACCCGTTTGGTCATATAGTGTGTCATCATTATGATAAGTTTCAGTTTCAATAATAAGTTTCTTTTTCTCGCCCTTAATTATATATTCATAGCCGTCGACTACTGGAAAGTCTTCTGGATACTCATTCATACACTTTTTTTCCACTAAGCAATCCTTTACTTTGCTTATGGCTGCTTCTGGAATCTCTTTCAACTTTACGAACTCTTCAAATTCATTATTAATATCTATTCCATAAGGCTCTAATATTTGATGTAGTTTTTTAGCAACCCTTGTTTCTTCGTAAATCATATATTCATACTCTTCAGGATTGAATTCTGTTACTAAAACATATGTATCCAATGGGTTCATCGTATACGTATTTATCCATTTATTAGGCTGATTGAAAAATCCGTGTGGGATTAAATATCCCCATAACACCACATACTTCTGAAATTGCTCTTTTGGTACTACAAAATACGATGAACCTTCGTTTGTTTCCCTTTCTAGTATACGTTTTCCACTAAACAATTTACGCATATACACTCCCCCATGGTTTGAACTATATATAGTATAAAATATATTTGGATATCTTGTTATTGATAAAATTATATAAGGATTTCACTTACAGGATTCATACTCAACTATTTTTATAGATTTGTTGCATATTTGGCAAGACGATCTGCTAAATCATTGTACTCATTACCGCTATGAGCCTTTACCTTTACAAATTGTATTTCGATGTTACGCATGTATTTTTGCATAAAATCTTGATACTCTTGTGTTTGAGTGGTTTTAGCTCTCCACGCTTTTGTTGCGAAATTTTCAATACCTGTATAATCATAGTACAAAATCATATGTTTCCATCCATTTGCTAAAGCCAATTCTACTGCACGTCTTGCACCCATTAATTCAGCACCAACATTATGAGTAGCTGTTACATCTGAATAGGGATAGGCACTAAAATCTTTTAGGTACACTTGGTTTTGAGCAATCATAACCAAGCCATATCCTGCAATTTTTCGTCTTACGTTATAACTGCCATCAATATAAACTTCTACAATAGATTCTTGTGAAACACCTGAAGAATGTAGCTTCGTTGGCTGTTCTTTTATGTTTTGAGAAGGAGAAGATACCTGGTGTTTTTTATTTTGAATGAGAGTGGATGACAGATATTGTTGTGCTTCTTTTTTGGAAGGAAAAGAGCGGTATTGCGCACCTGAATATCCTTTGACATGCGCTTCACATTCTTTCCAAGAATAAAAAATACCGGTTTTCCTCCCTTTTCGCACAGCATATACCTTCTTTTTCATCCCTCTTCCTCCCTTCATTTCCTTACTAGCGTCCGTTGCTCCATTACCTCAATTAGAATATCTGCGATGGATTTCGCACTTGCAAAGAGAATTTGATATTTTGTATAGGGATCAATATAGGTTCCCAATCCGTCGCTTAACATGACACCTAATTTATCATTATCAAAAATTTTGCTGGTCATTAAGATATCATTTTGACTAAATTGTTTGTAGCGATCTAATATTTGACAGGTAGAATGAACCAAGGGTCGTAACATTTTTTCATGATGGGGATGCATATCAAAAGCGATTTTTTCATTGAGAACAAAATCAATTCCATCTTCCTTGTTTTCAAATTGAAATAAAAATATCATAGTATGCAACTCCTTAAAAGGGCATCCAGCCCATTTCCTAATCTAGTATGTAGTAAGAGTCGAGATAGCATTTTTATAGATTAATTGTTGTTTACCATTCACCATAAGTAGCACCGTGAAACGATCAATACCGATTACTTGACCAGAAATTCGAAACCCATTTTTAAAGATAATAATCACGTTTTCTTTTTTCTGCTTTAATTGTTCATAGTACTCATCTTGTGAATTTTGCCTTGTTATTCTCATCCTCCTTTACATAATGGTACCACATTTTAGACAAAGTGATTTTTTATGTATACATTTCTTCGAATCGTTATCCAAAAGATACGGTGTATGATCCATTAGAACGAAGGAATAATTCCCAATTTTAATGTATTCTAGGTTTTTGGTGTTTGGTATTTTTATAAACAATCCGGTATGTGAAATTATAAGTGTATGCGTTAGCTATTTCAACTTTCCTGTAAATCCGCCTACTTTGTGATATCATTCCCTTATAATAAATTAAATGAAAGGACGGAACAAATATATGGAGAATCAACCAAATTGGCAACCTATCCAAAACCTGCCTATCATTGCAAATCTAATCGATGGTCAATCCTCAGATGCTAAAGAACAATATATAAATCTTTTAGAAGCCCGCAACAAACCTCATGTGTTGAATGATGCAATCATACAGCGCACCATCCATGTTTACACAGAACAACGTGAATTTGCATGGATATTTGAAGAACAGCTTTCCAAATGGAAAAAGGAAGAGCGTTTAACACCTATCGAGCAAAGTGAAATTGAACGCCTTCAAGGACAAGTGCAACAGTTACACCATACTTTAAACGATATTTTAGCTCTAACAGAAAAATTAAAAGAGGGAACCTATGAAAAAGTAATGGCAAAAAGCGACTCGCAACTTGGAGTGGAATCTTTGCAAAAGATTAAACGATCCGATTATTAAGAAAAAATGCTTACACGAAAATGGATTCTGCAAGCAAAACCTTATTTCTCCTTTTCGAAGGAATAGGCAAAAACAACCAAAATGAGAATTTGTACATTTCTAGTAAAAACGTTATAATAGCAACCTAAAATGAATCATTGCCTGGAGGTATACATATGAACAAAACAGAACTTATCAAAAAAGTTGCTGAACAAGCATCCTTATCACAAAAAGATGCTTCTGCATCTGTACAAGCTGTCATGGATCAAATCACACAATCTCTTCAAAACGGAGAATCTGTACAATTAATTGGATTCGGTACATTTGAAGTGCGTGAACGTTCTGCACGTACAGGACGCAACCCTCAAACGGGAGAAGAAATGCATATCCCTGGAGGTAAAGTACCTGTATTTAAAGCGGGTAAAGGTCTAAAAGAGGCTGTAAAAGAAACTGTATGATACATAAATTTCAAAAAGAAGGAAGAACTAATTCTCCCTTCTTTTTATTAAATAACGCTTTTTTTATTTTATATATGTGACCATACCTTTTCTCGTTTTCTTCTCAATTTTTCCTTTTCAATTTCTTCTTCTGTAGCAAGACGGCATTTTTCGATTGCTTCTATATCTCCTGTATCACCGCAATCATCACGTAAAAATGCTAAACCATTAAAATCATAAACTTCTAATATCCTAAATACTGATTGAATTTCTTCATGTATTACCCAATCATGTATTTTAAATCTAATCTCAATAGAATCTAAATCTACATAATCAGAAATTCCTTCATAATAAGGTGTTTCTGCTGTAACCTTTCCATTTTTATGAAGTGTACCTTGATAGATTCTTCCTTTTAGAAAAATTTTTCTTAAATGCCCCCAATCCTCCCAATAAATATCCTTTTTCGCTTCAAAAACAATATTTTTATCCATCACATTCCCTCGTTTCTATATAAAATTCAAATTGTAATACGATAACGCTTTTGCTAATATTTCTGTTGTCTGTAGGGGTACAGCCGAGATACGTGTAAAAATAGGTCATAGCCTTACTTTTATTTCCAACTACAACCTATTTCTTTTATAGGGGTCACACGATCAAAAAAAGAAAATTGTACGTTAAGGAATATTTTTACATTAATAAACGTTAGATGAACCAAAATACGGATTATATCCACTGATTGTTCTTACAAACCTTATAGTTATTGCTATTAAAATTGACTAACCAGAACCAATTGGTCCTCTGTCTTTTCCTCTGTTTTTCTTTTTTAATTTTTAATTTTGATAAGTGTTATTGATAGTCTACAAACGCTTAATTACCAAGGAGACAAAAATTATCAATAGAGTGTACCCTATTGATAATTTAAAACTAATAAAAATGAAAAATATCAAGCTATTCATATAATCCAAAACTTAATTAGAAAACGAGTATTTCTACCCATCCTCTCGAAAATTAAAAGTTTGATTCATTTGAAAATAAGTTTAAATAAAAGTATTACAGGTATTGAAATGAAATACAGAATTACGATAACTAAAAGAATCTTTTTTTTGTAAGTCTTATCAGTAGAATCTATCGTGAAAATAGCTCCTAAAATCGAAAATAACATAACAGCTAATAGAACAATTGGTTGAAGCTTAACCAGACTATTTAGAAGGTATAAAATAAAACAAGAAAAAGAAATGACCACTAAAAATAAAGAAACATTATTTGATTTAAACATGCTATTAAACCCCTTTCTCAAAAAATAATTGTGTTTTTTTCTGATAATTGTTATTATTTGTATTGTTATAAAAATTACATTTATTGGAGGATGCACTATGAAAATTAGAAAAAATAAAATTATTGTTTCAGCTATTACTTTAGGTTTATTAACATCTATTACCCCAACAGGTGCTTTTGCAGAAACAAATGATTCGGTTATTTCAACTTCGTCTAGTAAAAATATACAACAAGTAGAACAACCTATTATAAAAATTTTAAAAGAAGATGACAATGAAAAGATAGTAGAGTCTAAAGACAGTAATATAGTTGTCACGTCTACATATGATAAAAAAATAAGGTATTAAATATAACAACAAAAAAGATCGCAGATAATTCTGTAACAACAGAAACTATCAATATACCAAATGCTAATGAATTTTATGCAAACGCAAATAAAAAAGCTAATTATGCAATGGAAGTTATAGACCGTGCTGTTTCTTTAGATGGAGCTTTTGAATATACCTATTATAAAGGAAATGTATGGGTAATTAAAATTCCATCTGTAGATTATGCTAAAAATCCACTTCAAACTAGTGAAAACAAAGCTGATTTAAACGGATTTAGAACCGCAGTTAATAACTTAATGACAAATGAAGTTTCGTTTTTATCTAAAGTTGGTGGAGAAATAGGGATAGCTTGTTTAACTTTATTAAGAACTCCAAATCCATGGACTGTAATTGCAGGAGCAGCAGGTGCAATAGGTCTTGCCGCTTGGGCTGTTCCTGACCTATACAAAGTATTTGTAGAAGCTGATAACGCTACTTATTACTTCCATCAAGTTAATTAAAATAAAAGACAGCTGTTTTTAGGCGCGACCAATCAAAGAAACCTTTAAAAACACAGAGTTGACAAATCTCTGTGTTTTTACTTTCCGGTCCATGACAACAACCCTGTTATTACCTCAATTTGGAATATTCATCTTAATCCTTCTTTTCGAGGGATGAGCAAAAAACATCCAAAAAACTCCTTAACGTACAATTTTCTTTTTTCGGTCGTGTGCCCCCTTATAGAGGTATTTCTTCTTCTATTGGATGAGGAATCTTTTGTAAGTCAATTACATAATCACCAAATCGTTTGATATGTCTAGTTATATAGGGACTTATCCTTTCTAAATCTTGGCGTGAAAAGCGATAACCCTCATTTTTTAGTTGCCATAAAATCGTTGTGATATCTACCACATTTTGAAAAATTACAGAATTAGTGATTAACTCATTGTATTTTATACGTTTTTCTTGTTCGATTGGATCATTTTCCGTAATAATACCATCGCCACCAAAGAACAGCCATTTCGAAAATCCATTATAGGCTTCGACTTTATTTGTACTAGCTGTAATTTGTTCACGCAGTTTCATATCTGAAATATACTGAAGAAGGAATATTGTCCGGATTACTCTTCCAAGTTCTTGAAATGCTTGATATAATCGATTTTTCTTGCTATTACTGCTTAATTTTCTAAGAAGTGTTGAAGGTAGTATTTTTCCCATTTTAATAGAAACAACTACTTGGAACAGGTCTTTCCAGTGAGTTTCAATCAACCTCCAATCAATTACATCTTTAAATAAGGGGTCTATATGTTTATACTGCGTATGTTTATCTGGACGGAAAAATTTTAAATCTTTCCAATTACGAATTCTAGGCATAAGTTGAATTCCTAATAGATAAGATAAGGCAAATACAGGGGTGGACTGTCCTTGTGTATCCGCATGAAGGGTATCTGGTTGAATATCAGATTTATTTTTTAATAATCCATCAATAATATAGATTGCTTCCCAAACACCGCAAGGAATAAAATGACTAAAAAGAGCAATATAATTATCCGCAACATGATGATAGGCCAAAGCTCCATACCCACCATAACGAATATGGTATTCTGATATTAAATTTTCTGTGTACATATCATGTTTTGTTCCATCAGCTGCAGCTATTTTCCCCGTTCCCCATAACTTTGGTAAACTAAATGTATGATATTGATTTAAAACATCCTGAAGTGCTGCATTTAATCTTGGAATATGAATATGTCTGCGATTCACAAAAGAAAGCATATGAGGTGTAATTGTATTACGCATATGTTTAGCTGTTTGTGTAGGACCTAAATTACATCCATATCCAAATGTAGTCACAATATAACGCTCCGTTGGATCTTCTAGTTTAGAATCTGAACCAGATAAAGGACCAAAATGTTTTGTCCAATGAGTCCAATGTTCTACATTACAAAGGATATCTAATACAGTTCTTTCAGGTAAGCGTTGTGTAATTTCTTTTTCCAACAATTTGCTACTTATTGACACCGTTTTTCGTACAAATCGTTTTAAAATTGGTTCCCCATCTTCTGTTATCATAACCTGGCCATTATTCGGATAATTTGAATCTACCGTATTCGCAACAGAAGTTAAGTTCTGTTTCAGTTGTTTAACAAATTGAGTAGGAGATGAAGGGAAGTTAAGTTCTTTACAATATTCTTTAACTAACAGTTCACATTCTTCCCAAGATAATAACTGTTTCCTATAATCGGCGTATTTTTCAGAGCCTTGTACACTCACATCACCCGTCTTTAATTCTGAAGCTAAATAGGAAAATATACAGATTTCAAGCCGTTTACGATACAATAAATTAGAACCTTTTCCAACTCGAAGAGTTTGTTTCCATTGCTCGTTAGCAAATGATAAATCAATACTAGTAGGAAGGTGTTCTACCCTTCGATTTTCATTTAGCAATAAAAATTGTAAAGCTTTTATGAGAGAATCATCCTGAGTTGTTGAATCTAATTTTAATAATGAAATCAATCGAAATAAGGTCTTTCTATGACTGTTATAAAACTTTTCTAGTAGAGGAAGATAGTTATTCCCGTTATAAGAAGAAAGGGAATAACTATCTTGTTGTAAAGAGTCTATGCCACCTCTTCTTTCGAATAATTCTGTTATTTCACTTCCTATTATATTCGTATCGTCATGCATATGAGTCGTATGTAAAACTTCACTCAATATAGAAATAAGATTTTCACTTATCGAGCGCTGTTTTTCTCGCAAAAGAGCTAATTCTTCTTTTCCCTTTTTATGTATCCTAGCAATCCTTTTTAAAAACATATCTATTAAGTGATCTCTTGTTATAATTTGCGAACGATAAATGACTGATAATAGGAGTGTATATCTTTTCGCCATAGTAAAATCCTTCATTTCCGATGCATCTAAAGCTAATGCTTCTAATGCGAAATTTTTGACTTTAGAATTTGGAACTTCTTTTAACAATTCCTCGATGTTTGACATAAACGATGTAATAAAATCTAATTTGTTTTGTAGCTCTTTCATGTGAGATATTGAGGGACTTTTAGGTAGTTCTTTAAAATAATTAAAACTGGAATGCTTGGTTTCTTGTGAAGTGCGTAATAGCTCATCCAGTTTATGTTTTTCTTGATTTGATAATCGGTTCATAACCGTATGGCACAATTGATTATTAACTAACGTGCGGACGCGACGAACAAGCCTATCCAAAGTGCTGAATGCTGGTAACTCATAATGTCCTTTAATTAATTCTTCAATGGCAACATTAATTAAATCTGGTGGGTGATCCATCACATAGGCAGCTTTATAAATAGCTTTTGTTGCTACATGTAAAGCATCTTTTCCAAATGTAGAGACTTGTAAATACTGACGGATTTCTTTTTGATGTCGATACATCACTTTTGAATTGAATTTAATCTCTACTTCATCAGGGATATGGAGACCGGATTGAATATGTTGCAACACAATCGGCGGGATCTCCTTAGGTCGTGGAAAATATCCTAACCGCTGAAAAGATTTCAACATAACTAAACAAATAAAAACGGAACTTTCTCCACGGGCTATACGATGTGCAAATATATTTTCTTCATGTGTAACCGTATAAATTGTTGCAAGTTCTTTCTTAGATATATTTTGTTTGAACCTGGGATATGCGGTACGCTCAATTGAAGTCACTGGTATTCCTCCTGATTAAAATTATCGCAATGGGATCGTTGATTCTTTCATCTTACGATAAAACATTTAAAATTGTCTATTATGGGTAGACTCTAATCATACATTGATGAGTTGTTGAAAACATTCAGTTTCAAACGTATGATTAGGGTGTATGATAATAGGTTAGAAAATGAGGTGAATTTTGAAAAATGAAAATTGCTTACGCTAGAGTTTCCACATTAGATCAAAATTTAAATAGACAGATAGAAACTTTAAAAGAATTTGGAGCGGAAAAAATATTTACAGAACAAAAATCTGGAGCATCTGTTCATAATAGAGAAATGTTTCAGGAGGCGCTACAATTTGTTCGAAGTGGAGATACCTTTATGGTAGAAGCAATTGATAGACTTGGACGTAATTATGATGAAATTATCCAGACTGTTAATTACTTAAAGAAAAGGGAAGTAAAATTAATTATTACTAGCTTACCTATCATGGCAGAAGCAATTGGAAATTCTTTATTAGACAAATTTATTAAAGATTTAATCGTTCAAATTTTAGCTATGATTGCGGAACAAGAACGAACAGAAACGAAAAGAAGGCAAGCACAGGGAATTTCGATTGCTAAACAGAAAGGTGTTTATAAAGGAAGACCAACCCTCTACTCTTCGAAAGCAAAAGATCCACAAAAGAGGTTGGTATATAATCGGGTGGTTGAAATGTTAAACAATGGCGAAGCCATTTCTCATATTGCAAAAGAAAACGGCATAACAAGGCAAACGGTCTATAGAATAAAGCATGCTATGCCTAGCTAGAGTTGGTATATGATTGTTTAAATCTGGTTCTTATTTGTCATGTAAGCAAATTCTCACGTGACAAATAAGAATTAATTTTATACATAATAAAATCGGATTTCAAATGGGATTGGAAATAAAAGTAAGTCTATGACCTATTTTTACACGTATCTCGGCTGTACCCCTCTGTACACATTGTTACCTAGCTCTTCAAAGCAACATCCTTTTTCAACCATTTCGTTATAACATTCTTCACAACAAGCCCATTCTTCTTCACATAAATACCCACCAGCGATACATGTTTTTGCCTCATTAGATATTATTCCACAATTACTACATCGAGGTTCTCCTCTATCTTCCTCTCTGACTATTTGACCATTATGTGTTGTAATGGTTGCAAACATGAACGCACTTCCTTTTCTAATAAAATTCAAATTGTATTAAAATTCCGTTAACTCTCCCATTAAAATGGTAAATCGTCGTCCGAAATATCAATTGGTTGACCCGAATTAGAGAATGGATCATCATTCTTTTTAAATCCAGAATTACTAGATTGATTAAATGAGTTCGAACCTTGATTACCAAAACCAGCACCTACTGGTTGTTGATTAAATGAATCACGTTCTCCTCCACCACTATTACGTGGCTCTAAAAATTGTACGCTCTCTGCAACTACTTCAGTAACATATACGCGCTTCCCGTCTTGCCCCTCATAATTACGTGTCTGAAGACGACCATCTACACCAGCTAAACTGCCTTTCTTTAGATAGTTTGCTGCATTCTCAGCTTGCTTTCGCCACACAACAATATTTAGAAAGTCAGCCCCCTCCCCAAAAACTCTATTAACAGCTAGCGTAAACGTTGCCACCGCAACGCCATTTGGCGTGTAACGCAAATCAGGATCCTTCGTAAGACGACCAACTAAAATTGTACGATTTAAAGACATATGTTCATTTCCTCCCTTAATTCATTTTATTTTTTAGGTTCACCAAACCATTCATACATAGCTTGCTGGCTAATAATCCATTCCTTTCGCTTTCCTTTTGGATGTAAAAAGTATTTGATTAAGCCTTCATCTAACATCCGTTGTAAGTCTGCTACTTTCTTGTCAGTCATACCTGAAGGGCTAATTTTGTGCTTCAGCGTTTCACGAGGAATCCCCCAATAAAATGAAGCTTCAGCTGGTGTCATGTACTTTTCGATCTCTTTCATGAATATCTCCTTTGTTGCTTTCTTTTTATGCTATACTGTTAGTGAAGCGAATGTACTAGATTCCTTCACCGTACGATACTCATTCAAATGCCCTTTGTTTGCTTTTTGCAACAGAGGGTTTTTATTTTTGATACTTAAATCTTGATTCTAAAATAGCCAAACGAATGAGTTTAACTTTAATTTCCTTACTCAAAGATAACCACTCTGGCGTATTGATTTTCATCATTGATCCCCACTTTTCTCTACATCATTTTGATTACTATCATATTTTTTTCTAACTCATTGACCTGCAAATGATATGGTGTACCTGTTGCTTCTAAAGCATTGCAAAACATTTGGTAGTACTTAAAATTACTAAGATCGAAACCAATTTGACCTTTTGTAAGGAAATGCCTTAAGTCTTGAATCACTTCAACTGACCTCTTTTTCATTGTAATCACTCCTTATCACTTCCGCTCTTATAAGGTCATTTTAACTCATTCTATCCGCCCTTGCAAGGTCTATATGTTAAAATTTCTGAATTTTTATTTTTATCGCGGAAGAATAAGTGAAAATTCTTATGAATTAACAAGAAATACTTTAAAACATCATTTGAGGTACCTAAAACATTTCAAATAAGATTTTTACTCAACGGATACCTATTGCATTAGTGGTAATGATAAAATTCGTTATATGGGAATCTGAGGAACAGTTTTTTATAAGAACTTCTTTTTTTGAATAAAATTAAAAATGAGCTGAATAAAGTGCTTTCAGCTCATTTATTGACTGCTTCCGTATGCGTACAAGAAGGAAATTGAGAACAACCAAAAAACTTATTATCATTTTTCTTTGAATATCGAATGACTAATTGATTTTTACAAACCGGACATTTCCGTTCCGCTGGATTGACTTGTTCATACACATCTTTCGCTTTTTGTTCTGGATTCACTTTGTTAATCAAATTCTGAAGCTCAAAACGATCCATGAGTTTCACCTGGCATACTTTTGCTAGTTCTTCAGCTTGTTTTGTAAATACACTATTGGTTACAATCCATGCCTCGTCAGCCTTGTAATATGCTTTCCCTGCATACACTTCTTGCACAGCCCGAATCCCTACTCGGTTCTTTATCCCATACCGTTTCGCCTGGATTACAATACGATTTTTTCCTTTTAAAATGACATCCACGCCGTAGTCACAAGAGCGTTTTGTGACCTCTGGGCGGTATCCAAGCTCTCGAAAAAGGGCTTTTAAATATACCTCAAATTGAAATCCATCCATTTTGTCGATGTAATGAATCCCCGACTTCGCCATCCTCTTCAGAATTCGAATTTCACGTATTTTTCCAACACTCCATTTTAAGATATGAAAGATAATATAAAGACTCATTCCATACAAGAAAATCTGTAATATACCTGGCATTGGTAATGTATTAGACACTTCGCTCCATCTCCTTTTTCGGTATTGTTTTCCTTTGCTGTGGTTGTGTTTGTTTATGAAGCTGTTGCTGTTTTTCTGTTGATTGTATGACTGCCTTTAGTACATCATTCCAATCTTTCTCCTGGGATGGAAGATGCATTTGGACACGTGGTGTAATTGTCAAAGCTCCTATCTTTTCCGTAAATTCTTTCCCGGCTTTATCATTATCTACTGCGAGGACAATTCGATTCACGGGAAATCCTTCATCTTTGGCTTCTTTAAATGTACGTAAAACCGTCTTCATTTTCAGCCCATTCATACTGACTAGCCTTGCATTTTGAAGACGGTTTTGTTGTAACGTCCAATAGGAAAGAAGATCGATCGGGCTCTCAAAATAATAAATGGATGTTGGTTTCCCAACATCCACTGTAAATCCTGTATGCGGTTTTCCGTTCGGTAAGATTTGTTTGAAAGAGCCTCGCTTATTCTCCATCTTAACCGTTCCTTGTCGTTCTGCACCTACTATATCTCCTGTTCCTCCTTGTTCTCGCCATTTAAACACGACATTCTTCTTTTTATCTTGCGCGATGAGGTCCTGCCCAATTAACCAATTGACTAATCGGGAATCAATTTTCCGCTCCTGAGTTAAATACTGCTTAATTGCTTGTTTATCTTGGGCTTCTAAATGTCCTGGATATCGAAATGGCTCATCTTGTTTCGGCTCGTCTTCCTTAGAAGATGTAAAGGTTGGATAATCGCCAAGATTCACATCACGGACAGCTTCTTGAAAAGACATACCATAGTACATTTTCGCAAAACTAATGGCTCCATATCCTTTCTCTCCTCGGCTATTCCATGCATACATATTGTCGCGAATTAATAAGCTATCGTGCTCCGTATGTCGGTAATAGTTTCCCTCTTTTTGAAATTTTTCCCCTTTGGACTCTAAATACGACAACAAATCCACATCTTTTGCTTTCATGACTTCCTCCTCTGCCAGTCGATATGTCATGTTGGCACCTCCCCTTGTTGTGAATGATTTCAAGTATAAAAAAAGAGAACTGTTTGTATCAGTTCTCTACATTATTTACCGAATAAAAATTTCAATCGCTTCTCTTGTGTACTGTAAGATAGCCGAGCATCAAATTTCTTACCCGTATTTTTAGCCTCAAATCCCTTGATTTGATCGGTCATATTCTTTTCTAATAGTTTGATCACATGGTTATTACTAATTTTCTTTCCAGACACAACTCCTGGAATAATGAATTCACAAGTCTTTTTATATTGTTCACATAAGTAATTTGATTTCCCTACAATGACTCGGCTCTTACACAGTGGACATTTCCCTAGTGTACGATCTTCAAGTGTTGGAAAGCGGAACTTTAGTCCTTCCTTATCCAAATAAAGTGCCGCTGTAAACTCACCTTTTTCTCCTTTAAATCCTGGAATGAAGTCAGAACATTGTCCCTTCAGTATCTTTTTCATTTGAGAAGGAGGAATCGCTTTTTCTTTGATTTTAGCTGGCAACATGAACTTACAACCATTTTTATATTCTGTGCATCCAAAAAACGTTTTCCGGTGAAGGATATCCCCTTTTTTACATGTTGGGCACTTCCCTAGAGACAGCTCATCTGTCGTTGGAAACTGGAATTGTACTTTGCCTTCTCGGAACACTAAGTACGCTGAAAACTCTTTCTCACCGGATTTAAAGCCTTTTAACAAATCCGTTTTCTTACTTTCAAATAACTTTTTTATTTGTGCTTCAGGAATCGCTTTTTCTTTAATTTTCTTTGGCATACGGATCTCACACTCAGGATAGTTACTGCACCCATAGAAATTTCCTTTATGAAGGATTTCCCCCTTTTTACATGGGCAACGACATACTTCAATTTGTTGATTCCAATTCAAAATCATTTCATCCGCCACTTTTTCCTCTGTTTCCCCAAGTTTTACAACTGTATCTTTCACAAATGTATTCGTATTTTCCACAAACTCACCATATGGCATTTCTTTCTTTTCGATCATATGAATCATCCCTTCCATTTCAGCCGTATAAGCTGGATTTTTGATTTCATCTATCGGAAACTTCTCTACAAATGCACGACCAATTTTCGTAGTTCGAATTTGGCCATTGGTAACTGTAATGTAATTTCTCGTTGCCAGCTTAGGAATAAACGTCTCCTCTGTTGCGACTGTTCCAATCCGCTTTCCTTTCATTAACTCTTTTAAATGGTCGTCATCTAACTTGCGACCGGCGGTCTCCATAAACGTTAGAATGGAGCTTTCTGTATGAAATGGTGGTTTCTTTGTTTTGGATTGAATGAGGTCATGTTTTACGATTTGGAAGGAGTCCCCTTCATATAAAAAAGGGATTTGAAAGCTTTCCACAGACCCTTCTTCCATGTCCTCGTGAAATACGCTTAAAAATCCCTTCTCTTGAAGAACTTTCTCTTTTGTACTATATATATTTTCATCTTGATCCATGAATTGTGCTTCACGCACCAAATAAACAGCCGGTGACATAAAGTTCCCAATAAATCGCTTTACAATCAGATCATATAATTGAATTTCTAATGGTTTTCTATTGGTCCCGTCATATGGTTTGGTTGTCGGGATGATGGCAAAGTGACTATCTACAAGTTCATCGTTAAAAGTGGTATGTTTTTCTGTAATGGTAGACGCATCTACAAGTCGCACCAAATCAGCATAATTGGTAGACTCTAAGGCTTGGAATACTTCTTGTACTCTGCCTATCTTTTCCGTTGGCAAATGCCTAGACGACGAACGAGGATACGAAATCCAACCTTCTTCATATAAACTCTGAATATGCTTTTTAGCGGTTTCTGCACTTATTTTTAACTTCGCATGAGCCTCTTTATACAAATCCGTCAAGTTATATAACAATTTTGGTTTCTTTTTTCTGGTACTCTCTTTAAACTCCGTTACCGTTAATACTGTACCAGCTAATTTAGTACCAAGCTTTTGCAAAGGAGACGGATCTAATAATTGGTCTTCTGTCTTCATGATTGCCTCTAAGCCATTGTCTGTGATGAGTTTCAAATTATAGTAGGTTTGTTCTCTATAATTCTCTATTGCTACTTCACGTTGCCAAATCTCATGTAACAGGCACATTTGCACACGCCCCGTCGCTAATAAGAATTGGTTTTTAGCAAGTTTCGTTGTACACCCTCTCGTCACATTAATTCCGAGAAGATAGTCCAGGTATTGTCTTGCTTTTGCGGAGTTTGCAAGTCCGTCATAGTTTTCCCCTGGTTCTAATCGATTCAATCTAGCCTCTAACTCCGCCGGTTCGTAAGAAGCAAGAAATAAGCGAGATTGACGTTTATTTACGCCCGCATACTCATACATTTCGCGATAAATGAGCTCACCCTCTCTATCACAATCACAGGCGTTGACCACATGATCTACATCTTGTCGTTGTAACAGGTCTACTAAAATATTGATTTGTTCGATATAATCCGGCTTCACCTTATACTCTGGTTCTACTAAAATCGGTAAGTGCTCAAACTTAAACTCTTTGTATTTTTCATCCATTTCTTCTGGATGCTTCAGCTCTAATAAATGACCCGAACACCAACTAATAATATATTCCTGGTTTTCAAAGTATCCATAATACGGTTTACTACCCATATGTTTTTCTGCATTTCGAAAACGTGGTGATTTTAATAATTCGTATGCAACTTTTGGCTTTTCCGCAATAAATAATGTTTTTCCCACCATTTATTCCTCCTCATATATGTAATTTAATTTTGACGCTTCATTTTTCGTAGTTTGAATCGTTTTACCGCACATTGTCCCATCCATATGCAAACGTTCATTGTCACGATTACAAGTAACATACATACAGCCAGCAAATAACCAAGGATTCATGACATCTTTCTCCATTCCCATTCGTTCTGAAGAAAGACATACATTTGTTTTTTCTCTGACAGCGTTTCACGTACAATTCGAATTTTTTCTTTCGGTAAAGAAATGAAAATCAATTCTTCTGCATCCTTCGTTTCTGCCCAAACGCCTGTATAATCAATGTCTACAATCTCAACGATATTTACCATTATTCTCTCCCCTTTCGTTGTTAAAAAGAAGAAGAGCACTGTTTAACAGTACTCTTCTTACAATGTGTCTATTAAGAACGTTCCATTTCCGTTTCCTTTGGCTGTTCTTTCTTTTTCACCCCTTTAAACCGATGGAAAATCTGTGCGAATTTATTTTCGTTTTTTAGTTCTTTTTCCTGACTAGATTCTTTGTTGCTCTTTTTATCATATTCTTGTTTTTCTTGATCTAGGGCTTTTTCGAGGTTCGTTAACTTTTCACGCTGAGAATCTGTTAGATTCATTCCTTTTAACTCCTGAAGAGCTTCCTTCTTCAACCGATATACTTCAGGATAAGGATGTGTTTTCTCAAACTCTTTCATTTCTTTGACACGTTCTTCCCGACTCTTGGAATACGTTTCCTCTTGTTTCCCTGGGCGAGCTTCCATTTTCTCTTCTTTTGATACCTGTTCTTTGGAATCAGTTGACTTCTCTTTACCAATCTCCAGAGTTGCCAATACTTCAGCCTTATACTGTTCTTTATATTGTTCCTCCTCCTGTGAAGGAGCAATCTCTTCTAGTACTTGTTCCTTATATGACTCTTTATAAGCATCTTTCGGAGTTTCTTTTGGTATCATCACCTTATCTTTTGTCTTTAATTGTTCTAACGGTTCAAAAGACTGTTCTACCTTATATTCCATCCTTTGAATGGATGTTTCAGCAATTACCCCTTGTTCAATTGCTGTTTTCCGTAATGTCGTATATTTGTCTTCTGTACGCATCACTCTCAACATACTGTCTGTATTGTATTCATCTTCTTGTCTTTTAGCTTCTACAAATGCTCGATAGCGAGTTTCTAATTCTTTCGGTATATTTTTTACAATTTGATGTGTTTTTTGAGGTTTTTCTTCGTGTTCTTTCACCACTTCAGACAACAACTTTTCCCCTTTAAATCGAAGAGAGGATTTCGACCAATTCTCACCATCTATTTCTTGTTCATATACTCTCACTTTCCCAGTATCATGATGAACATCAAGTGTGATATCTCCTTGCCCCCAGTCCATTGCGCTTGTCACAGATGGAATTGCAAAACGCGTCACACCTGATTCGACACCTCTTCTCAGTTCCTGCATATTCTCTTTTGGGAACCTCTCTTTTGCTATTCCAGCCGTGTTCACCGCGTATTTATATAGTGTATGTTGTACATCTTCTTGTTTTACTTGTTCCTGTATATTCATTTTTACCTTCCTCCTTTAAAATAAAAAAATCACTTTCCGCTCCCAACGATAAGTGATGACAATTTTTCTTTATTTAGTTATTTATACAGCCAATCTATCGCTCTAATTCCACTTCTTCTTTCTTTTTCTTTGCAACATTTTGGAACTGCGTAAAATTCACGAATGGTTCAAATTGTTTTTCCCGATCAACCACCTTAGATGCCGTCTGTTTTGTAACCGTAACCCCTTCTTTATTCAACTTTTCTTGCACTTTATGTTCTAATTGTGTGACAGACTCTTGTGTGATGAGTTCATTATCAATGGCTACATGTTTCGTCGCAAAATACCGTTCTTCCATTTGTACACGATGGATAATACTATCGATATCGTTTACTGTTTCATGAGATTGCGCTCGCTTAAAAGATTCATATTTTCCACTCAATTCTTTTTCCATGGAAGCCTTAACATGTGTAGCTGTGTGCGGAAGTGGATTTATTTTTTGTTCAAGTGATCCAATCGGTGCATATCCTTCTTTTTTCATTTCTTGATATAATTTCAATTCTTTTTCACTAAACGCTGGGTTCTTTTGCTCCTCTGCCTTATCGACTAAAACGCCATATCTTTCGTCTTTTACTATTTCATCTAGGCTCATTTTTGCATCTTTCTCATGTAGAAGAAACGATTGATTGCCTTTTCCGTCGAAGATGGAATTCTGAACTTTTTCATATACATCTGGTTTCAAAATATTGTCCAAATAGACATTTTCTCGATTACCGTTTTTCTCCATTAAAGAAACATATAAGTCTTCTCGATCAGATTTATCAAGATTCCATACTGATAAGTAATTAATTTCTTTTGTCACAGCATCCATCATGTGTATTCTTGCAACTTCCTCATCTTGTTTATCCTTATCTAAGACTTCAATCGTTACCAAATGAGCGGGTGTTTCTTTCAAACTTTCTAATGTATTATTATGATCCATATCCTTTATATTTGCCATACTTTCCACCTCTTTTTCTTGTATTTGTTCTTTCTCTTTTTCCAAAGTGTGTTCTATCGTTTCAATAAATTCAGTAGAAGTTTCATGTACTTCTTTTAGTAATTTTGATTTATCTTTTAACTCTTTCCCTTGTGTCCAATTGGCTAAGTATCCTAATGAATATTCACTGGTATCTAGCCCAAAATGAGAAGAAACTACATATGCTGTCATTTCAGCTTGAAACTCTTTTTCTGGTGCTGAGTAATTCATATGCGTTTCTGCTGTATGAAGTTTTGCATGGGCTAATTCATGAAGAAGCGTTTTTACATTTTGCAATTCACTATTTCGTGGATTTAAAGCCACCTCTTTTGTTAAGGTGTAGCTCACCCCCTTTGCAACCCCAAGCTCATGCTTCGGTTCAATAATTTTCACACCGTTCTTTTCCGCAATAGCTTCCATTCCTTTGTACAAACTCTTATAATCTTTTACAGTTCCTTCTAGCCAACGATTTGGAAAAATACGAGGTAAATCTTCCGCTTTTGCGTTCGTTTGTGACACATCGAATACATATCCAATAGAAAAATATAAACGACCTGGTTTAACTTCTACATTTTTAGATTCAATTTGTTTTTTTTCTTCTTCATTTGCTTTTGCAACTGGTTTCCAAGTTCCAGTTTTATCTTTGAATTTTGCTGTTGTCCGGTTCGGAACAAGGATCTGTATTCCTTTCTCACCCTTATTAACCGAAAATCCTTTTTCTTTCCAAAAAGAAAAGGAACCCACGGCTCTGGATCCCTCAAATTGACTCTGTATTAATGCAATATTAGATGGTGAATATCGATAAAATTTTGCCATAAATGATAAATACTCTTTTAAATCTCCTGGCGAACGAAAGTAACCTTCTATACTTTTTTCCATCTTTTTCGTCAGTGCTTCTACCTTTTGTTTTTTCTCTTCAAATGAAACAGGGGAACGCTTTTTACTCATTATTTTCCGCTCCCTTTGATGAAGCTTCTATTAATTCATCCATCGTTTCTTCATTCCAGGTTTCTAAATCTGTTGGAACACATATTGTACGAGTTTTCATATTGATTGGGATGATTAAATCATTTTGTGGAAGCTCAATATAATTGACTAGCTCTTGTTCCTCCTCTTCTGTTAACTGGATTGTAACTTCTTGATTGCCCACTTCAAAAGTGACTTCTCTTTCACCAATAAATTTTATGATTCCAAGTTCAATGTCTTCATGAAACAATAACATAGTATCTTCTCCTTCAATATAAGTATTTTTTATGCTCTTCTACTTTTTTTCTGCTCTTGCATTCCACTCTCTCACACTAAACAGAAATAAGAATGGAACAACAACCATGGCACCATTCAATAGATACAAAGGTTCCTCTATCACCTTTGTCACATATAAAAATAGTAACCCTAAACCGCATATACTAGTTAGCACCATCAAACGTAGTATCTTTCCCCATTCTTTTCTGAAAACCAAACTGATAATCATCCCCACACATGTAATGAATAACAGGATACAAATCATACTTAACGACTTTGGCACGGTCACAATCGGTTCAATTCCTGAAAGCCCCATCTCTCACTCACTCCCTTATCAATTGATTTCATCAACAGATACTAATACTGTTTCTTTTTGTCCTCTGGATGCCTGATGATCTACCTTCTTTTGTCTTTTATGTGCAATTCTTTCCTCCACTACTTTTCTTATATGTTTTGTTGCTTCTGTTTCTGAGATATCAGTTGTACAAACTCCTTGATAATTTTCATGTTCATAAATCCCATTCATAAACTCCAGTAACATTTGCGTATTTTTATCCGCACTATTGGTACCAAGTCGGATTTTCGTCAGCTCTTCTTTTAATACTTCATGAAGATGTTTTGTCACGACTTCTGTAATATACCGAAGTGACCATTCTTGTTGTTTAGCTTGCTCATGATCTCTACACATTTTGGCAAGTGCTACACCGTTATATCGAATTTGATGTTCTTCCATATAAGCCCTAAAGTAATGATCTGTTTCTTCATCAATCGTAAATAACCGCTTTACCTCGTTTTCTTTCATCGTTCATATCCCCTCTCATTTTGTTGTTGGATATCCCTCTGAAGGCGTTCATAATAACGTTGGTTTTTCCAACTTTCATACTCACTTTTAAATGCACCTTCCATCTTTTTGAGTGCATATTGCATCGAAATATTTTGCTGAAAGTTTTTTCGATCTCTAGGCTTTCGATCTAACATTTTATCAATACGTTGTCGTTCTTTATCGTAGGCTTTCATCTCTTGCAAAAATGCGTTGCCCATTCGTTTGTGAAGCTCTTCTATTTTATTTTCCTTATAATTTTCATATCGTTTCTTATCACCAGACCCTTCTCCATAAGCTCGCTTTAATACCTCCACCTCTTTATCTAACTTTTGAAGAAACTGTTTATAATCTTCTTTATGATGCTTCTCAATATATTTCTGCGTTAATGCATCAAGATGAGGACGGAGGGGACGCAATGTATTGTAGCTATATTGCCATTGCCTTTTATCCTCTGGTAAACGTTTATAAATGAACTGGAATAGTGGCTTTAGCTCTCGGTTGCGCCATGTGAATGTGGAATCCTCTTTCTTTTTGGCAACCATATTCTTTCGAATCAAATCATTAATTTGTTTTTGTTCCTGACCACGATCCATAATATTTTGAACCACTTTTCCTTTCATGGCATCTAACGTTTTTTGTTTCCGCTTCCCACGGTCTCTAGTTGGAAATGGTTCAACAGTTGCGACATGAATGTGAAGGTTATCCGTGTTATAGTGAATCGCTCCTGACCATATAGCTGTATGTTCTAATCGCTCTCTTTTCAACATTTCTTTCATCGCTAACCGCGTGACATCCATCAACTTTGCATCATCTACAGTACGTGTCCTGGGATCATAAACACCGTGTTCAGCGAGCCACTGATTATCAAATGTGATGACATCTTGCCACATGATACTCTTATTCTTTTGTGCGAGCTGGAACATCTTTTTCAGATCTTTCTTTTCATTTTCCTTTAAACCGTTACTATGCTCCGTAAAGAGTGAAGATGTTTTCTCCGTATCTCCCATATAATCCTGATACAGAGAAAACATTTTCTCATGAGCTCCCCCTTCTCTTTTCGCATCCTCTCGGTCAACATACTCCACATAATCTTGAAATGTTTTGCCATCGGCGGTAACAAACCGAGACACGGTCACGACACCAGGTGTCACTGTTGTTTGTGAGGGACTTGTTGATTGACTCACGCCTCATCATCCTTCGTCATCATTTGTAAAAAAGCATTCATCTCCTTTACAGCTTCGAAACAACTTTCCATTGCATAGATATTTTTTTCGAGCAACTGTTGAAGATACAATTCACGATTTTGTTGTTCTCGATAAAAAGCTAAAGTTTCCAGTTGACCTTGTAAGAATTTATCTCTTGAAAGCCCTTTTGTCTTTGCGATTTCATCAATTCGTTTCACCGCAACTGGATTCATATTTCGAACTCTTACCTCCATTTTCATTTCCTCCTCTAAATTTGGGATCTCCACTACAAAGAGTGAGAAGAGCATAAGGGGTTTTTGTTCCCACCTAGGGTGTGAAGCTAGGCAAAGCCTAGCGAAACCGTGGGAACAAGAAGAACTCTAAAAAGTCGAGTCGAGGTCGACTCAAATTCCCCTCTGATTGAGTCACGGTCGAGTCGTTTTTCTACATAGGTTGACTCGTGGTCGACTCAAAAATGGCTAAAGTCGAGTCTTGGTCGACCCGACTTTTTTCATAACCGCTCCGCATCTTTCGCCTTCTCGTCTAATTTTTTAATCTTTTCTTTGATTTGTCCTTGCTCCCATTTGTATAGTTCAACCTCGTCTTTTGATTGCTTAATATTCGTTTCTTTTGAATTGATTTTCGCATCATGTTCCATCTTTTCCGTTTCCGTTTGATACTTAGCGTCATTCTTCCATTCCGTGATTTGCTCTTGCCACTGTGTTTGTTTGGATGTTTCTTGTTTCATCATTGCATCGTATTGTTTTACTTTTTCTTTTAATGTTTTTTGCTCGATACCAATAAATACTTTCGCATAAGAGCCTTTACTTTTTTGTGAAACCCCCTCTTCTACATCTGTTTTATTTTGATCGGAGAAGAGAGATTTTAAGAACGTTTGCTTGTCATCTTCTTTTGAATTCTCTTTATCTTCTTCATTCTTTTGCTTTGTCTCTAGCGTCACATCTTGATTATTTTTTTCAAATACATCCAGCGCAACTGCTTGCCATTTCGGAGATAACTCTTTCACTTGTACAACAATATTTTCATCATCTTGATACACAACTTTCACTGGTAATTGAAGATTCGGATTTGCTTTTTCTTGCGCTTGAAACTGATATTTTTCTCCATCTTCTCCATCTACATGAAGAAACATTTCTATTGTATGAGAAGCTGGATCATACGCTCTTCTTTCCACTGTCATTGTTCGATTTCCAAATAACGCAACCGGCTTTTTCAGCTCTGTATGATAAACCGGCTCTTCATAGGGAACATATAATTTCGAAGTAAAGAACAAGAAAAAACCAACAAGCATAAATCCTACAATCAAACCGTATATCCATGATTTTTTCCGTCTTAAATTCACACCACTGTTCACAACCTCCATGTACTCGACACCTCACTTTTTTAAGATGCAATGATTTGAACTGATAGTTCTTCAACATTGGTTACTTGCCAATTCTCTTGAGTTTTTTGCACTGTTACTTTCATCACATTTTTCGTTTTGTCCGTTGTCCCATTCGCTCCAATGGTCATTGTATTTTGAAATTCCGCAATGACCTCTACTTGAGAAGCTCCAATCATATAGGCTTGTAAATATAACTTCATATCAGATGGTTTAGATACATATGTGTCATCCATTTCGAATGTATCCGTTGGATAAAAGAGTTGAAATACTTCGTCCTTCATCAGTTTTTTCGCTTGCGCTCTTCGCTCCTCATAACCTTGTTTTTCTCGATGAAACGACAACTGGATAAACTTTTCTACTGTTGAAAGATACGCTTGCCTCTGTTGTTCCTGTTCTGAAGGAAATGTTTCCTTTACTTTCTTTTTGAGTTCTTCATTTTCAGTTTGTAACACCTGATTTTTAACTTTTAATTGTTTTACATCACCTGTTTCATCATTACGGGCATACAAAAAGATGTTCAAAAAAGTAACGCCTGCAATCGCAAGCGCAAGCATTATAAATATGCTTTTTCTTTTGTCTTTATTTTTATCTTCTTGCATTTTTCTACCTCCTCATTTTCAAATTCTTTCTATAAAAATCGCACTCATATGATTATATTTAGTAAAAAACCTACTAACCAACCAAACCCAAACAATACATTCATCGTTCGTAACTCATTCACTTTCCCTAAGGGTACTTTCTCAGTTTGTTTACCTGACTTTTTATTTAACTTATTTAAACTATTTATCTTATTTAACATTTCGAAATTTACAAGCGTAAAAATCAGCAAAGCAAAAGATGGGATTATACCAAGCATATATATGTCACCAGAAAAACCAAGCATGATCCACATGGCAATGAATACCTTCAGCATTACTCCTTGATACTGTTTTTGAAAAACCAGTTTTGACATTTTCTACACTCCTTACATTTAGAACCTTCTCACATGACCTTTAAATACTTTACTCCAGTATGGATTTGATAAAGTTTCGATTGAAACTCCTTTATTTGTTTGACAGCCAATGAAAGTATTCTGATCAATTACAAGTCCAACATGACCATCATGTTTATACGTATCAAAGAAAATAACATCGCCAGCTTTCATTTCCATTGGTGAAATTTGTGTACCAATTTTATTCAAGGTTTCTGTACTTACAGCTCCCATTGGACTTACATTCATTCCTACCTGTTCGAATGCCCAGCGTACAAAACTACTACAATCAAAAATGCCTCTTGCAATGTCATTTGTGTTACGACCACCACCAAATACATAAGTAGAACGTCCTATCCATTGACGCCCCACATCGGCAACTTGTGAGCCGGAAGAACCGCCTCCTACGGCACCTCCACCACCGTTAACAGGCACACCAGGTGTATAATATTTCAGCACGGCATCAACATAGAGCGCGTCGCCATAACATGCCCCGTATGGTATCATCTCTGATCTTACACAACGATACATGCCTGTATGTTTTACCTTTTGATATTGCTCTGCGGAGAATTGAATGGCTAATTCTTTTGTGTATTTACCACCATGATTGGCAATAAAATCAAAAAATCCTGTCCCGAAATTGTAAGCCTGTAAAGCTGTTTTAATATGATCCATATCACCCGGTCCCGTGACGCCCGCTCGTTCAATTGCGTGCTTAAATTCTTGAACACCAGCCCAAATGGAGTAGTCTGGATCCGTAATACAATTGGGCCCTTTACAATACTTTGTATTGTAAGCTCCTTCGGAACTTTGCATCGGATCGAGTCCTCGTCCGCCACTCTCCTGCATCATTTGACTAAGCATTAACGGGACGAACGCCTCGACGCCGAATTGCTGGGCATACTTCCGAATCGTAGGTTCCCATTTCAACACTTCAGCCGAAACATTCGCCGTCCCTATACCACCTTGTGGGTATGTAATATTCCCTTGTTTTTTATTTCCCTCCATACCACCGATGAGTGTCATTGTAGCGCCTAACAGAATCGTTCCAAGAAGAAAAAGTAGACTCAGAGCGATTACAATCAGCCACTTTTTCGGAATGATTTTCAGTACAAGATGCATGAATTATGCCCCTCCTCCAAACAACGCTAACTCTTCTTCTGTTACATCGACTTTAAATAAAATATTCTTTACAGCACTAATGCATAAGAGCACATCTCCTGTTGGTAAAAACGGTATTTCATTCAGTTCACTTGTACTGATTTGCCCCGCAAACACTCGTCGTAACATATCTAGATTGTTGCTATCTTGTTGCATAATAAATTTGTACTGCGTAAGCTCAAAGAGTGTCTTAATTTTTTCTACCGCCGCCACACTTGCATCCTCTGGCACAAAATCCCGAATAGAATGACTTGCAAATACAATCCCTGCAAAATATTTACGTGCTTCTCGGCTAAACTTAATCGTGAAATCCACCGCATGTTGACTACGTTCACTCGTATTTATTAAATGATGTGCTTCGTCCATGATAATAAGAAAACGCATTACGTCTTCAAATTTTAATTCTTTTCTATCAAACGCTTTCCACTGCGGTTTTCCGTTTTCTAGCATCTCATCCCACATTAAGTTCATCACACTGAAAATCTGTGCTTGATAGATTTCTTCTTTTAAACTCATGAGATGGCGTAATGAAAAAAAGACAATTTGCTCTTTAGAGAAATCGTCTATCGTGGAAATACCGTTAAATAAATGTCCATAATTGTCTACTAAATTAATAAGGTTTAATTCAATCAGTTCTAACCGTTCCTTACGAGTCGGACTCACATTAGAACGGTAGATTTCTTTCTCTATATCTTCATATAATTCTGTACGAACAAAATGTAAATAATCTGAGAAAATCGGATATTCATTTGCTGGTAAACTCGTAATATGATTGACAGCTCCCGCTTCATCACTCCATAATTTCTTAGCTACATACATTTTACGCAGTAAATTCTCATACTCCTTAATTTCATCATCTTTTGCTTCTGGCGCAATAAAGCGATAAAAGATACTCATTTTAGATAAATGCTGGGTAAACGAACCTTCTTCCGTTTCAGCCGTCTTATACACTTGAAGCGGATTAATTTTCCCTTGTGACCCATCCAGTGCGATTTGCCTCCCGTTATATTCTTGCACAATATCCTCAAACTCACCTGTAATATCAAAGCCTCGAATCTTATATCCCTTCATTGCATTATCACTCATAATTTTTTTCAATAAGGTAGACTTGCCGGCTCCCATTTTACCAATTACAACGCCGTTATAACTCTTTCGTTGTTTATCTTTATGGAACAAATCAAAAATGACACTCCCCTTTGTTTTGGTAGTGCCGTAATAAATCCCATATGGATCATTTAGAAATGTAAAGTGAAATGGAAACCCTCCTGCTAAAGAAAGAGCTGGTATTTCTTTCCCATTTCGTTTATTAATATATTGCTTTTGCATCTCAAAACTTGATGTAAGAGAAGCCCATTCATGTTCTTGTTCGTTTAAGAAAATGGCACCTCTAAAATTATAAGATTCCAGTGTTTCCATGACCTCTTTTGCTTGTTTTTCAAGCTCTGCCATTGTTCTTGCGGAAATATAGATACGTAAATGAACTCGTTTCAGCACCTCGCCTTTTGATACTTGTTGATACAACTGTTCCAACTCTTTAAACTGTTGTTCCGCTTCAATTCGTTCAATATTTTCTTTTGCGTTCGCATGTCGAACGCTTTGCTCCGCCATTGATTTATTAATGGATTCAATCACTATTTTTCGGCTGTCACTTATAATATCTAACGTTGTAATCACATTCGGTATATTCATAATAGGCTCTTGCCAAAAGTCATTTACCGTAGTTTGATAGCCATATACATGAACGCACGTTTGTAATCCATCTCCATTTTGGACATATAACTCCTTGAATTTGATTCCCCCTTGCGGTTGAATTTGGGAAACTAATTCCTTACTGATTTGTTTCTTTTCTTTTTTCTCTTCTTTCTTTTGTTTTCTCTTAAAAAAATTAAGTACAGACACACCCATCACCTCTCCTTATTTTTTCGAACCAATTTTTGAGTTTTGATTATGCAATTTATATAAGATTTCTATTTTCTTTTCCACTTCCATCTCCAGTAATGGTATGCATCGTTGCAAGTACCGTTTCGAAGAGTCCACCCTTTCTTTTACAACAAATTCACTCTCACCATATACAAATAAAAAGTACTCACGGTTTGTGCGACCCCATTCTAAATACTGAAGTTCTTTCAATTTTTGTACGAGAAAACGCTCGTATAATGGATTCTGACATGCTTCAATTTTCTTGAGTAGAAAACGTTGTTGCGGTTCTGTAGAAACCGGAAAATTCATAGATACAATTTTGATGGACTCTTGATACGATTGGTAATAGTGTGCAAGGTGATAAATAGCAAATTCAGCTTCTTCCTCGTTCATGGAGTAAATATCTGTTCCCTGGATCTGCAAGATATCTACAAAACCTTGTTCTTCTCGAAATTCAAAAACACCCGATTCGGTAATATCAATAATCGGTATAATCTCCGCAATACTCTTTTTTATATGAGGCGGCTTTTCTTTCTTTTTGGCTTTTTTTACTTTTTTCTCTTTTTCTTTTCTCCCCTGTCTTCCCGAAGCCTCGTCAATCTTCGCTGTTTTTTGTACGACCTCTTGCTTCTTATTGCCCAAATGTTGCATTATATTTTTCTTTGATTTCTTCACCGGCATGACTTCTTCTCTCAAAGGAGCAACGACAGGTTGCGTTTCTTTCTTTTCTTGAAACCCTTTTATTTTTACTACCTCACCTGGTTTCTTTTCTTGTTTTGGTGGTTGCGGAGAAGGTTTGGTTTCGCTCTTCTTTTCTACCTGTCTATTCATTTCTTTTTCATTGAATAATGCCATCCCATTTCCTCCTTTAATCTTGTTCCTGATCAATTGCACAATACGTAGAACGTTTTCTAGCTAACATAATAAACAGTACCTCAAACATCCGTTTCTGAGGATTTGTATTGGGTCGGACAATTAAAAGGACTCCTACTATCAACATAAAAATATAATATGGAATTTGAAACATGGGATGAATCAAAGGCTTCGTTGTCATGGTGAAAACCACAAGTCCAATAATAAAGAGTAAATCAAATAAAAATAATGCTTTGTTAATCTTTAATTCCGTTCGTATTTCTTTCGGGATATTATAATTTGCCATTTTTATTCCCTCCTAACCCACATTTAAATCTGAGCATAGATTGCACTCTCTTTTTCTAGAAACTTTTCAATTACATTCATCATTTTCATGCTTACTTCTTCTGCATCACATCGCTGTTTAAATGCATACAATCCCTCTTGAAAATCAAATTTTTTAGGCGATAACTTTATGTGGGTCTCAATTGGATCTTTATTTCGTATGAAATCCATTCTTCTTTCCGCCTCTAAGCTAAGAATAGACACATGCCACTTGGTCTTTAATAACCAACTCGTTAGAAAATCTCTTCGACTTGTATAAAGAACCGGATCATATTTTCTTACAAGTTCTTGTATACGTGATTCAAATAAAGGATCGTCATATAGGACTTTCACATGAACTTCATACGGTGAAAGGGATCCTTTATTCACCTTTATATGTGTTGCGATTTGATAATTCATACCTGCATCCTCCTCATTCCCATTTTAAAACCGAAAAAAATAAGCATCCCCTGTATGCTTACCGTTCCCTAGCCTATGCATCTTTTCTATGATCTCTTCTTGGATTCTGATTTACATTCTGCTTTTGACTCTCCCCCTTATTTTGACCTTTGTTTCGTAAACTCTCCCCTGTATTTTGTCCAAGCTGATACGAACGTTTTGTCTGTTGTACCGTTTTAGAATTATGAAAGGTATTAGAAAGACGCTCTTTTGCATATTGCCCAATCGTACGATTTTCTCTTTGTGGTGCTGGAATATCATCTGTAGAAGTTGGAGTTGTATCAAATGGTCGAGATGAACCTTGAGCACTATCACCGCCTGATGGCGTTCCACTATAACTTGGTTGAGAAGGTTCTGGTGCACTTGTTGGTACTCCGCTACTTCCTGGTTGTGATGTTCCTGGTACACTGGATGGTACTCCGTTACTATCTGGTCGAGATGTTCCTGGTGTACTGGATGGTGCTCCGTTACTTCCTGGTTGTGATGTTCCTGGTGCACTTGACGGTATTCCGCTATTACCTGGTTGTGATGTTCCTGGTGCACCTGATGATTTTCCACCATTACCTAGTTGATTTGTTCCTGGTGCACTTGTTGATGCTCCGTTACTACCTCGTTGTAGCGTTCCTGGTGTAGCTCCATTCGTACCACCTGATGTGTTTTTTGTAAGGTTTGGTTGTGTTCTCTGTCCTTCTTTTTTCGTATCTTTATCAAAACCAGATGATTTGATTTCGTCTTGCAAGGACATTGCGCCACCGCCTGCCTCGCCTTGGGACGCTTGACTTTTTTCTGTTCCAGAACCTAATTGACCCATTTCATCCTGTATAGAAGAATTACCGGTTCCATTTGCCATGCCATTGGCATCGCCTTGTTTTTCTGTACTCTCTTTCCCATTTTCCTTACCTTGCTGTCCTTTTGTTTGCTTCTGATCTTGTTGTCCGCTATCACTTGCTTTCCCAGCATTTTTATATCCGCTTGCCACGCCAGCGACACCTGCACCCACTTGTAATGCACCATTACCTGTACTTTTTAACATGTTACCAGCTTTCGACGCTATACCGCCGGTTGCCTTACTAATCCCTTTCCCAAGTGCGTATCCACCTGCAACGACTCCCCAACCATTTTTAAGTCCTGCATCAATACCAAAGATACGTTCACAAATAACGGGACCATCTACAACGGCAAGGCTCAAACAAATTAAAGCCATAACATAAGCAATTCCATTCATATTTTCATGAATATAATTCATACCGATGAGATAGAGCTTTAATGAAATGAAGATCATAATCATAATTAAAAAAGAATTTAAGATATTGAGAAGAATATGCTTTGTCTTTTGTCCGTTCGCTACGTCTGCCGGTGCAACTAAATTTGCTAAAATGTAACTGAAAGCTAGTTCAAAACACAATTTCCCAAGCTTGATTGCTGTAAATAACAGTGTCATACCTATGACAAACAGAGACGAAGCAATTTTCCAGAACTCCCAGTCCCAGCGATAGTATTTATCTGGCCAAAAATCAAACCAGCCATTTTTCAGATCTATGAGTACTTCTTTTCCATCTGGTGCAACACTAAGTTTCTTCTCTAAGATTTTTTTTCCATCATCAGTTAGTCCTTTATCCTTACTGACTTTAAAATCTGTGTCAATTTTCTCAAGAATATCAATTCGTCTGATATTCTCTTGGGAAATTTGATTTGGTTCTTTTAATTTTGTGGTTTTCCATTCCCCAATATCAAACTGTGCTACATCCGTGAGACCATCTTTTATGATTTTTTCACTTGTTGTTCCACTTCCTTTGAGATCCACCGCCTTGATCGCTTTATCTGTGAATTTATCTGCTTGCATCATAGCTGTACTCAGTAATACAATTACGCCCATACTAATAAAAATGTTGACTGCGATTTGCTCTCGATTCGTTTTCCGATTAAATATCAGTGTGTATCCAATATAAATGAGCGAAAAAGCAAATAGTACATACAAAACAGGTTGAAAATCTCTCACAAAAGACTGTACTTCTTCTGAAGCAAATAACGTTTTTACTAAAAGAATTTTATCTGTAATCCCTTCTAATGCATCTACCAGATATGACAATCCTAAAATAATCATCCAACCAATCGAACGGAGAATATAGTTCGTAAATCCACCAATTTCTAAGTACTCACTAAATGTTTTTAGTATTTCTAAGACTTTCTCATCATTCATGGTTTCACCCGCTTTCCCTTATGCTTCAAATACTTCTTGTATAGTCATATCAAGATACTCATCCACTTCGTCTACTCGTATAACAATCGGTGCCTCACCGGTTCCACCTGGCTGTAACACCACAACGCCATTTCTAAGTCCAATCATCACTTCTCTTCCCGCTGTTACTTGTTTCCCGTAAACTTGTAAAATATGTTGTAAGGGATTGGTTACCTGCATCATACTTCCTCCTTCACACCTTCTTTTTCTAGTAAACTATCCATAACTTCACCATATTTCCCGTTAATCAACCGATAAATATTCTTATCAATTTCTCCTGTTGTCACTAATATCTTCAGCTCATCAATAAAGTTTTCCATTGTACTTGCTTGAATATCCGCTAGTGATTTGTTCCATTGCCTCATACATTGTTTTTCAATGATGTTCCAAATAGAACGATGTGTTTCAAAAAATTCTTCTGCTGTTTTGTGCTTCCAATTTTCTAAGGTAAGTGGTTCAAATGGACTAGACAGTTCTGATTCGTACACTGAAACCGGTTCTGATGCATACGCTTCTTCAGGAACCTCAATATCCTCATCAATATCCGCAAATTGTGGCTCCTCCGGAACCTCTTCTGAAGGAATAGGCACTGGTTTTGGTTTTGGTTCAGATACTAATACATTTGATTTTGGTTCCTCTTCTTGTTTTGGGAAGAAATCAATAATGAGATCCCTTGGATTCACATATTCATGTAAAGAACGAATATCGATATCTAAAATGGATTGATCTGTATCAAAGTCGTCCCCTAAGTATTCCCAGCGATATTTCATAACCGTTTTTCCTCGGTTCAGAATCGGGAAAGGCTCTATCTTTTCAAACTTATTATCCCGACGCTTCATAAAGCGTATCACTGCACTTTCCCCTTCTTGGAATCTCATTAACTCAGTTGGTGTTAATAATGGTTTTGTATCTATTCCTTCCGTTTTGCTCTTATCAATCGACAACCCTTTCCCACTTCGAGATAAAGAATTGATTGTTTGATTCCCTAACTTTTCGGATATTTCTTTTGCGGTTTCTTTATTACCAGATTGAATATAAATTTGATTCCCGCAATTGTCTTGAATGGTTGTACTTGCATCTCCATATTTCATTTTTAACTGTGGAAGAGCTTGCACAATCAGGTTAAAACGAATATTTCGTCCTAAACAAACCGTAACAATATTCCCCATATCATCAATCGCTGGCATATTTCCAAATTCATCCAATAAAAACACTACTTCTCTATGACACTTCCCACCACGAGCTAAACCAGCATACTTGGAGAGTACAAAATATAACTGTCTAATAAAAATAGAAGCAATCACATGATTACTAGAATCATAGTCTGGAACAATCATAAAGACCGCTATTGGCTTTTCAAATATGACAATGTTATCAATTTGTAATCCATCTTGTTTCTCAACAACTTTGAATGTTGTTTCACCTGTATCTCTATTAACTGTTTGAACTTCTATAATCGTTTTCTTCTTTGTTTTGCTTTCCATCACATGAATACGCTGACCTTTTTTTACACTTTGCTGGAAATTAAGTTCAAAACGCCCTTCTGTATCTGTTTTGACACTTTCTTTCGATCCATCTGGAAAGATAATTTGCACACGAACCCTTGGTGTTCCTTTTCCTTGCAAGCTTTTCCCAAAGCCAATTCGTTTTAAGTCGATACTATTACGGGACGTCATTTTTGCAATGCCATCAAAAGTAAAGATGGACAATTTACTCATTGTGGTACTAAAAATACTTCCTCGTGTTGTCCCGCCTTTTGCGAAGCTAGAAGTTGCATATTGCATCTTCGCAACACTCTCAGCCGGAAGCATTTCAAAATATATATCTAATACATTTTGTGTATTTCCTTGTGCATCAATCACAATTTCTTTGGAACCAAGCTCCGATAACATGTTTGCGACTGCATACATCGAAATTTTATCCTCTGTCTTTTCCTGGATACATTTATCTATAACCGCTAAGATTAATGCATTACATAAACTCATCGCACTGTTATTCCAGAAAGGATCCTTTACATTTGGATTGTAGTAAAGTGAAAATGATAATGTATTACAGAGTGTCTGCGCCGTTGCTGTATCACCTTGTTTATAGGCGTCTTTGATAAGCTGAAGCAAGTTATAGCTCATGGACTCTAACGGGTTAATTAAATTTAAAACTTCAATATGGTACCCACGTTTTTCAAATGTTTTTTTAGAAGCCGCCAAAATTTCAGCCTTTGGATCATTGATGATAATAGACGGTTGTAGTTTCGCACGGGAATATGCATCAAGTGTTGGGAACACAAACGTTTCCCCTTTACCAGATCTTGTTGTACCAATGATTAGGTTACTGACTGCACCATCATCAATTAATAAGCGTCCTGCCTTTGCACTATCTTTTATTTTTTTGATTTCTTGCCATTTCTCCATCCCTTTTGTATCCATAACCTTTTTCGCTTGTTTTAAAATGGCTTTACATGAAATCACATCATACCTGGAAATGACAACGCCACCTTTTCCCTCATATCTCTCTGTTTTATCTGGAATTGCACGGTACTGCTGTTTGACTTCATCTAATGTCGCGAAGCGAGAGGAATCTTTTTGATTGTGATTCAAATCTTTAAAGCTTGAACGGATTTTGTACGTGAATTGCAATGTACATAAACTTGCGATTAGGAATAATATCAGATAGAGAAAAGGAGGGTGTTCAAAGGTATATAAATCCTCTATTCCAATATGAAAAGGTTTTGGATGTAATAAATCTGAAAAAGTTGTTTTCACTACTTCTACGATGATGTTTCCTAGAAAATTTGCGATAAGAAAGATTCCACTAAATAAAAAAGTACTCATTGGGATGAGTACTTTCCATTCAGCTAATTTGTATTTTAGTGGTGCTTTTGGATTCACCCTGTTACCTCCCTACTTTCTTCTTGTATACATGTACCTTGTACTTAAAAAGTATTCATCGATTAAGCATAATGAATTGAGGAAATTTAATATCAATTTCTATTGGAGGTAATGTTTGAAAACTGGCTATGATTTTTGTGTTTGCCTCTTTCATTTGTTGTAAAAATGATAAAAAACCATTTACTTCTTCAGCAAATAAATAAGATGTTTCATCAATTATTACAAAGTCATATTGTTTAGCTAAATCGATTATTTCTTTGCTCAATTTCACTTTCGGACAGTCCGGATTGCATAGGTTTATAACATCTAACTTATCTCCTTCAAACGATGCTTTAAGATCTTCATACTCACCAATAAAGTCTAAAACCATTACGTTATCCAACTTGATAGCAAGTTCTTTTAAAGTTGCTGTTTTACCTGTAGCAATACCGCCAACAATCTTTAAATTTTCATTTATTTTCAATATCTCGTTTATTTGAAACATGTTATATCCCCCTTTTATATCATTCTTTATTCACAAGTTGGTTGAATTTCCAACCAACTTGTGTCTTTTTTCATCTTAACTATCGTGAGCTTCATATTTTCTTCAATACTTAACTCATACAACTGTGTTTGCTTTCTTCGGATCTTTTGGTGGATCTATTGGTGGTTTTGGCTTATCTCCTCCATCTGTTGGTGGATCTACCGGCGGTTTCGGCTTATCTCCTCCATCTGTTGGTGGATCTACCGGCGGTTTCGGTTTATCTCCTCCATCTGTTGGTGGATCTATTGGTGGTTTTGGCTTATCTCCTCCATCTGTTGGTGGATCTACCGGCGGTTTCGGCTTATCTCCTCCATCTGTTGGCGGATCTACCGGCGGTTTCGGCTTATCTCCTCCATCTGTTGGTGGATCTACCGGCGGTTTCGGCTTATCTCCTCCATCTGTTGGTGGATCTACCGGCGGTTTCGGCTTATCTCCTCCATCTGTTGGCGGATCTACCGGCGGTTTCGGTTTATCTCCTCCATCCGTTGGCGGATCTATCGGTGGTTTTGGCTTATCTCCTCCATCCGTTGGCGGGTCTACTGGCGGTTTCGGTTTATCTCCTCCATCTGTCGGCGGATCTACTGGCGGTTTCGGCTTATCTCCTCCATCCGTTGGCGGGTCTACTGGCGGTTTCGGTTTATCTCCTCCATCTGTCGGCGGATCTACTGGCGGTTTCGGCTTATCTCCCCCATCCGTTGGCGGGTCTACTGGCGGTTTCGGTTTATCTCCTCCATCTGTCGGCGGATCTACTGGCGGTTTCGGCTTATCTCCTCCATCCGTTGGCGGGTCTACTGGCGGTTTCGGTTTATCTCCTCCATCTGTCGGCGGATCTACTGGCGGTTTCGGCTTATCTCCTCCATCCGTTGGCGGATCTATCGGTGGTTTTGGCTTATCTCCTCCATCCGTTGGCGGGTCTACTGGCGGTTTCGGTTTATCTCCTCCATCTGTCGGCGGGTCTACTGGCGGTTTCGGTTTATCTCCTCCATCTGTCGGCGGGTCTACTGGCGGTTTCGGTTTATCTGGTAATAGAATAGAAGGATTTTCCTCTACAACAGGCGGTTTTACATTTTCTTGTGGTATTACATCTCCGATGCTAGCTACTGTTGTATCTTTTATATTTCCAAACACAAGTTGATTATCTTTCGTTTCTGTTGGAACGCTATTCGATGCAACAATCGCAACATCATCTGTATTTAAATGACTCGATTTTGATAATTCCTGGTCTAACATAGCCACGACACGAGATGTCGCTTCATCTGAACTTTTGATTTGCCTTGCAATCTGTTTATCTTTTGTATCAAAATGTTGTTTTTGCATATGATCTAATACAAACGCAACATTTTGATTGGGCTCCTGACTCTTCACAGCATTTTCTGTTAAAGAAGCAAAATCCTTTTCTTGTAACTTTTCGGGTTCTTTCTTTTCTTCTTGTTTCTTTTTCTCATTTTCTACTTTTTTAGAAACAGATGCTTTTTTATCTATTTTCTTACTTTGCTCTGAACCAAATAAGCTACACCCAGATAAAATCCCCACAGACAAAGAAGTCGCTGCAACCGTAAGCCCCATCTTTTTTAAGACATTTTTATAATCGATTGGCATTTCATTTCCTCCCTTAGATTTCTTTCAATACTTTATCGATGTTTTCAATCTTTTTCTTTTTCTCTTCATCTGATACTGTTGATTGCTCCACTTCTTTCTTTTCTACTTCTTTCACTTGTTTCATCACATTCTTATTGCCCTGTGCTTTTGCGAAGGTAAAGCAATCCTCATATTTTTTAAGTCTCAAATATGCATCTACAATGGATTGTTCCCGGCGACCATCTATACTCACCTTATCTTTTAGACGAACAACCTCTTCATCTTTTTTTGCCAACACTGCTTTTTCAAAGTCAATCACATCATTTTTGACTTGAATCTCATTCACTTTTTTCAAATTATCAATGGCTACGTAATAGCTCACAACACTTTCCGCAAATTTCGGTTCATATTGTAAGGCCTTATTGGCTTTCCCGCTTAACAAGTAAGAAAATAAAACTGCTTTTTGACTCTCTTTATCTAGTTCTTTATAATCCAACTTCTCAAATTCCTGAATTGCCTTTGGATATTGCTGAATAGATGCTTGTTGAAGTCCTTTAACTAAATGTGTATCCGGTTGATTTGTTGTTGCTACAACCGGCGTAGATGGGACTGCATACAAGGAAAACACACTCACAGCCCCTACTAGGATTCCTCCAATTGCTCCTCCGATTATTTGAAATAGATGTTTTTTGTTCCCTTTCACCTCTACTAGAGGAACATCTGCTTTGGCTTGTTGTTCCCTTTTCACTTTGGTTTTCTCTTCTATTTCTTCTGGTGGCGCAATCTCTTGTAAAAATTCCTCGATATCTTGTTTCATGAGTTGTAAAAGTGCTTCTTTTTGCTTCTCTTGATCTTCATCCATTTCCATAGAAGAAAGTTTATTCTCTACATGTTCATACAAATGAGAAGCATAACCAGAACCCATGGACAATGTCCCTGCATACATCTCTTCACTGTTTTGATCTAAAATGTGAAAATCTACATGGATGATATTTTGTTGTTCTTGTAACTCTTGTTCCAGTCGGTGCGTAATCTTACATGCATCTAGTAAAGACATCTTTTGAAAACTTTTAATCTCTGGTGTTCCACTTTTGGTAAACATGACCTTTAACATATGTTTTTTCTCCCTCTCCTTTCTAATGCTTTATGGCATATAAAAAGAAGCTATACAGATGCATAGCTTCTTTACCAAAACATATTTTGTTGTATCTTCACATCCAAAAGAACAGGATAGATCCAAACTTAATATTACTATTAATGCCTTCTGCCAATCCTTTTGCACCCATCACAATAATTAACCCTACGGCTGAGCCAATAAACCAGCCTTTACTCTGGTGCCTTCCACGTTCACCACCCCAGATCAGGTAGTAACCACCGATACAAAATGCAATAGCCGCGCTAATGATACCTAAACGTTGTGCCCAGGTTAAAACCGCTTCACCTGTACTAACTAGACTAGACATGCCATCTCCAGCACCTAAAATCAAGTTATTTAATTTAAACATCTCTTACACTCTCCTTATATTTGTGTTATACAATTTCATTTGACTGAGAAAGCGTACCCGTACCTTCAGGTATCCTACCAGATCCTTTTTCTTCTTCTACAAATAGAGTGAGCGCTTCTAAGATTAATTCTTGATTTCCTTCAATGAACTGTTGATGTTGTGCGTGTAACCAATTTTGATAGCTTTCTCCTTTGACTTTCAGTAACTTTTCTACCAGGTCCCTTGATTTCTTTAAATCTCTTTGTGTAACAGTTGGAATAGGCAATTTATCACACCGCCTCTCTATCCTCTTATTTGTCGATATACATTTCCTTCATATTACGTACAAACACATCTAATTCATGTTCTAACTCAGATGATTTGTATTTTTCAAATTTAATTTCTTTTTTCAGTTCTCCTTTTTGATAATATGCTAATGTGTCAGTTCTTTGTTTTACACCATAGTAAAATTGATCTTTAGTTCCGTCATATTCTGGGTGATAACTATTTAGCTCTTTACCACTTACACCTTCTGTATTAAACACTTTCTTTACCTGGTTTGTATAGAAATCTCTTTGTTCTTTATCAAAAGAATAAACTATAAATCCTGTGCCATCTTGTGACATGAATTTTTTAACTTCTAGAGGTTTTAACTGCTCAAGTGCTCCTTTCTTGCTATTAGAAAATACCAGTGTGGAACCAATCCCTAGAACGGCAACCAAGGCAACGATTACGGCAATGATTTTTGATTTTTGAGTCATACTTTTGACCTCCCTATGTTATTAAACAAGCGATTTTGGAGTCTACTGAGAGTTCAGATTCTTTCTCCACATCTGGTTATTATTATAGCAAGAATATTGGGAAAATAGTGATAAATAACCATTTATGGCTGATATGGTAAACCCTATATCGGCATGCATATCAGAAGCAATCCCGACTCGCTCCTGATAAGCCCAATACTGCACAACGTTTTGGCATGTACGTAGAACCTTGTGTATCTACTGCTTTTCGTTTTCATCGCTTCTTTAGAATGTCAAACTGGGATATTCCTCACGATTACTAACTCCTACAGATGATGGATACACCGTATTTTCCCATGGTCACAGGTGTGTTTTATGTATACACACACCGAACATTCAATCAATCGTATACCCAACCTTTTTAGTGACCATTTCGAAAGGGGGCACGCATGTGAAGTTTTCAAAGGGCAATTGTGCTTTGATAAGGAAAAACTTTCGTTTTGAACGTCTATAAAAATAGGTACGAAATTGATGGTTTTTCCATTATCATCGGATAAATCTATCTATCTATCTCAGCACACTCCAAAACCGCTTGTTTGTTCTCAAAAATCGTTTTATTTCCGCCGTTGGCGCACGGTTGTCAATTCATCTTTCTGGTTTCTTCTCTTGGCAATTATTTTTTGTTTTTCATCCATGACTGAACGGACACGGTAATAGATCTCTGCGACCCTTTCAATGTTTCCTGTTGTATCTTCTACCGCTACCGCTCCTTTTAGCTGATACACTTTGCCATCGAATGTTTTGACACTTTGTGCACTTGACGACGATATATCATAGAATGCAAGTCTTTGCTCTTTTCCCATGTCTATCGCCTCCTTCAAAAGGGAAGGACTTATAATCCCCCCTCTCACCTTATATAGTTTTCTAGCCATCTATATATCATGAATGACTTTGATATCCCGAAAATCTTATACATTTCAATTCCTTGAAGTAAAAAGAATATTCCGAAAAATAAGACTATGCTAGAACTGTTGTCTGACACGATGTAGCAATTCGTTTTGCTCCATGTTTTCCGTATATACGTTGTAAGACGGAATGAGATTCTACGACAATTGAAGTTCGAATATTATAGGTAGCACTTTCTTTTAAAAACTGCTCTATATGAGGGATGGGATAAAGATTAAATTGATAAAAGACGAGATGAATCGGTCGGATTTTTTTCTTTTCAGTTAGAAGGTGGAGAAAATGAGATAATGCCTCACCTCTATCTTCATACGTACTAGTAACCGTATCTATACTGACATACATGATCACTTTTTGATTACTTTCATCATCTAAGAACACTGTATCACTTAACAAATTGTGTTTTACAATGTGATATCCTTGCGCTAGCTTCTGCCGATGTGTATCTTCATACACTTGATTCGTTGGATCGAAAATAAAGATAAACTTTTGTTTGGCTTTTCTTACACCCTCAATCACTGTCCTATAAGCTTCTTGTGAAGCTTTCGTTACATCTACATCCTTTTCTCCCTGATTAAAAATTCCAACCGCCTGTAGAAGCCCTGAGCACCTTTGAATCACTCCTAGCATGTCTTTTTCTCCTTTCTTATTTCATTCTTTGAAACTCTTTACTTAATATTGAAACCAAAAATGTTCCCGTTTCTTTTCTAGATTTTCATTCCTCATTGCATATTAAAACTTGCTCCCTATCCAAAATACAATTGCCCAAATGGGAAGTGCAAGTATACATGCATTCCGAAAGCCAACAAAAAAACCAAACGGATTTTCATCTATTTCACTGAAATGAGCTTGGGTTTTCGTCATATTTTCTTGTCTCACCTTGCAATCCCCCTTTCTTATTTGGAGTTATTGTGCTTTCTTACGGTTTCTTACTGCAAATACAACTCCCATTGCACCAAATGTGATACATGCAAGCCCGATCCATTTTATATATGGATTTTCAGCTTTACCACCTGTTGTTGGAAGATGAGCTTCTACTTTCTTTGGTGTTTGTTCTAGTTGTGGTTTCATAACAATCTGTTGTGGTTTCTCTAGTTGTGGCACGACCGGTTTTTCTGTTACTTTTGGTTGTTCCGGTGTCTGTGGTTGTGGTGTTTCTGATTGCTCTGGTTTTTGTGGTTGTTCCGGTTGTGGTGTCTCTGGTGTAGGCGGTGTCGGTTTCTTCTGATCCTTCACCGTATGTTTAATGATTTGACCATCCTCTTTAATTTCAAAAGAGAATATTTCTCCATTGAGTAAATAGCCTTCTGGTGCAAATGTTTCTTTATATGTGTACTTTCCATATGGAAGCTTGAATTTTGCAATGCCGTTTTGATTCGTTTTTCCTTTTACAACTTCTTCGCCTTTTTCATTAAAGATGGTAAATTCAGCATTTGGAAGCTTATTGTCGCCATCCGCAATATCTACCTTGCTAATCTCCAATTCTCCTGTGATGTGCTTATTTTTCGCTGTTAGCATGATTGTCTTGCCTTGTTCCGAGATACTAAAAGGAATAGGTTTTTTCGTTAAAACATAGCCAGTTGGTGCTTGTTTCTCGACAAATGAGTATGCCCCAAATGGTAAGTCTTTTACTTCAATCAAGCCGTTTTTATCTGTTTTATGTTCACTAATCTTTTTACCTTTACTGTCTTGTAGAATGAATGTTGCTCCTTCTAATTTCTTATCTGGATTCTCTCCATCTACTTTAAGTAGTTGTACATTCCCTTTTACTTTTACGTTTTGTACTGTAATCGTAGCAACCTCACCCGTTTTGACTTCAATCTGTTGTGGCTGCTCATTCAGTACATAACCAATAGGAGATTTTACCTCTTTAAGAGTATAAGTTCCGATTTCTAAACCAGAAAGACTTGCTGAACCTTGCTCATTTGTAGTCATTGTGCCTACTTTTTCATTTGCACTATTCATGACTTCAAATACTGCACCTTGTAGCAATTCTTTTTGCTCTCCCACTTTTACAATTTTCAATCCTCCAAGTGATTTCCAGTTTACTTGTAGGTCGGTACTTACTTTTTCCTCATTTATCTCTAGTAATACCGTTGCATCTTGCACACTATCAGTTCCCTTGTAGGCTACTGCTTGCAACTTAGAAAGGTTAGAAGTTACTTTCAAGGAAAAATTGCCAGTCTGAGAGGATTTCGGTATCAGAATACGGAATTGTTCTCCTAAATTGAATTGTTGCTTCGCTTCTCCATTTGTTGAAACAACTTTTGTTCCAGCTGGTGCATTGGCTAGTTGAACTGTAAATACACCATTCTTAGCATTACTTTCAATTTGGTACACTGTCGTTTCAAAGTACTCACCGTTTAGTTTCGCTTCTTGATTGTCTGTTGGTGTTACGTTCATGAACATTTCTTGTGTTTCCTGGCTTGTATTTGCCCCATCAATAATCGCTTTTACAGCTTTAGCTACATTTGCATTCTTATGCTGAACTTCGCTAATATCAATTTGACCTAATGCCGCCCAAACACTAAGTTGCGTTGCATAGTGTGCTTCTTTCCAGTTAGAAACACCTAGTTCTTCTGGACTCTTTTGTGGATATCCATTTAGAAGAACACGGTACACAACATTATCTGTGCGCCCTTTCTCTGGAAGATTGTTACCATCAGGACTTAACTTTCCATAGGTTAAGCAATAAGCAATTTGACCATTGGCATTCTTCAGCAATTCAGTCCTTAAGTCTTTCCCATACAAAGGACTATAACTCCAATTTATTTCATATTTCTCA
>NZ_JMQC01000006.1 GCF_000746925.1 Bacillus clarus | reverse complement strand
AGTTGCTTGAGAAATTACTTCCATCGCCTTCTCAATTTCCTCTTTCGAAAAACCAAAATCATTTTCATACTGTTTTCTTTCAGACTCTAAATCTCTTTGTCTAGCATTTTTTTCAGCTTGTCCGAAGTCTAAAATTTTATTCACCGTTACCCTCCTACTATGCCAGAAGGAAACCAAAACCAATATTTTTTTATGTATGTTTAATAAAACAAATAACTATATTATCATTCCCAAAACGTGTATTGTTTGATAAAATATGAATAGTTATTTTATGAATCATTTTTCTTGGTTAGGGTGGTTTCCTACCTGGAAAATTCTTAAGAAACTTTGTTCGCAGCAAAGTTTCTTTTTTCATTTTACCACAAATTTCTACATAAAACTTTAATCCTCATCAATTGAAAACATCTACTCTTTTAACGCTCCATCCCATAGTCTTGATCTCGTTTTTTAGACCTCATTTTTAATGTCTTTTCCTTCTTTTGTTGTTCAATCTTTTTTTGTTTATCACTAAAGAATTTTTGAACCCCATTACGCTCACTATCATCTACAAAATGGCGCTTCAAGAACTTTTTCCCCATCTTATCTAATACAGTTGCTTTTATATAGCCCACCATGTTTGCAAGTTGAGGTACTTTCTCTTTATAAAATTCCTTCACTCGTTCCAACGTTTTCTTCAAAAAATCATTTTCCGTTTTTAATTCCAGATTTTCAGTCTTAAGTTGTTGATTTTCTTTTATTAAATGTTCCACTTTTTCTTTTAAATTAATTCTATCCTTGTTTAAAAGATCATTATCACCTATAAGCTTCTTATTTTGTGTTTTAAGCACATCTGAAGCTTTCGCAAGGGTTTTAATAGATTGATAGTCCTTAGACTCCAGAATAACCCTTCCTGTCGCTTTCTCGACCTTTTTAAACATTTCACGTTCCCAAATAGTTTCTTGATGCACTGGAATTTTATCAAATTTCGAAACATCTTCTACATCCGCTACTAGTTTATTTGCCAATTCTTTTGCATGATCTGCTTTCTTTAATGCTTGTACAAACTCATTTTCATGATATTTTGTTTGCTCTTTAAACCCTTGAACTGTCGCATGTTTAATATCTTTTGTTGTACCTCTTTCCAACTTATGCCCATGTTCATTCATACAGTGATGGTATCTATCTTGCAAATTCGCTAAATCTTCTTTTGTTTTAATAAACTTCTTACGACTAATTTGCCATATATCAGTCTTTCTACGTCCGTCATACGCCTTAATTAAAGGAACTGCTACAACATGCAAATGTGGTGTCCTCTCATCCATATGAACCGCTGCATGAATGATTTTATCTTTTGTAATACCAATATCTTTTTCAAGAAACTCAAAAGAATGTTTCGCCCATTCTTCAATTTCCTCTTTCGATTTATTCTGAAAGAATTCCTCATCACTCGTAAACAGAAATTCACAAGCCACATCATTTTTGGCACTATTGATTGCTTGATCAAATGATTTCCGTCTATCAGATCGCATACTTTTCATACGTTTCTCATGGTCTATTTTCATTTCACTTGTAATCTCATTAAATCGTTTTAAATATGTATCCTCACATTTTACAAGCTCGATATTCTCATTTGATTTCGCCCGATCAATATCATGATTTGTATACGAAACTCTATCCGCATTATGTTTTCCAATTCCTCGTAGATCTCCTATCGTTTTAATTCCTTGCACTCGGAAAATAGAATAACTCACAGAACCAGCCCCTTTATATTCGTCCACCTAATCATGGCATAGAGGATAATTGGATGTCAATTAGAGAACACACTCTTATATTGTCACTACGCAACAATAGAGTGTGCCCTACGGGACACGTCGGCTTCGCCGATCACGGACAAGCCGTGCAAGAACAAAAACCTTGGGCTTTGCCCAAACCCACTGGGGAAAGCTTCCCCAGACCCCATATAAAAAACACCCCCAACCCCCTCAATTTTTGAGGGGGCTCCCTCGCCGGTAGGCAGGGTCAAACGGATACCGTTTGACAATCCACAAGAGGGTCTGGGACAGATGAGTCAGTCAACTCCTTAATGCTCACTTCGTTCCGCTTACCGTTGACCAACAATTTATACAGCTTGGTATAACGTTTAAAAGAGATTATCCATAGTTTTTTCTTCTTTCTATTTACATGCAATCCATATACCAGTAATTAAATTACACATAGATGAATATACGTTAAATTGTTGCATTATAAAAAACTTCAAGGGGATGAAAAAATTGTTAAAAAAATTAAGCATCATACTACTTACATCTTGTTTTGCCTTACTTACTATGTTTAGTTTTACTTCTACATCTTTAGCAGCTACAGAAATTAAAAGTCGCTATAATTTGATTGATGGAAAACAAACTATTACTCCTGACCTTAATAAATCTGTGAAACTGGAAGTAAGGACAGGAAAAAAAGATAAAAATGATAAAGAAATTATATTAGGGTTTTCTAATCGAGATAAATTTATTAATTATCTCAACTTAGAAAAAAATGTAATAAATAAAGATATTATTAAAAATCTAGGTTCAGGTACTTGTTGTACAGATTTCTATTGGGATACCAATAAAGGTGGATCCTATTTTAGTATTTCCCCTGGAAACGTATCTTCATTATCAGGAAATGGTTGGAATGACCAAATATCTTCAATCAGTACTGCTAAATATGGAAGTTATACAGTGCTTTGGCAACATACGCCAGAACATAATTATGGCTACGGTATAGCTTTTAATAATAGCCAATATTATGGATCAACTATAAATCTTACAGATCATTACATGGGAGATGGGACTAATTGGAATGATCAAACTTCTTATATAGAAGTTAAAAATTAAATTTTTGAATATTTGTTTACATTAAATAAAAAGAAAATCAAACTAGAAAAACAATCTAGTTCGGTCTTCTTTTTATTTTAAATTCATTAATAATCGCTTTTTTCACATCACTATAAAATACCATTATCAACATTCCCAATATAGTTATAAATAAAGAAATTCCTTCAATACCAATAAATATTCCTATAAATATAAGAGCACTACCAATAAAAAAGCCAAAATCATTTTCATCATCATCGTCCTCACATTCATCCTTATCTTTTTTATCTAACTCCTCTCTAACATCCTCTGATCTCTTTATTAACTCATCAATTGTTATTTCATACAATTCACTAAGTAAAATCAAATTATCAATATCAGGATAACTTTTATTACTCTCCCATTTATAAACAGCTTGTCTAGTCACTCCAATCTTTCGGGCTACATCTTCTTGTGAAAAGTTTTTTGATTCACGAAACTTTTTCAATTGCGGACCTAAATTCATATTATTCACCTCTAAGAAATCATTACATATAAAACCGTAATCAATAAAGAAACCATTAGTCTAATAGATGTAAACTAATGGTTCACATATTTAAATTCTTTCTAAATCTTTTAAATCTACATTCAACTAAAACAATATTATCAGAAACTAAAAAAGAATCCTAAAAACATAGGGTTCCTTAATGAGAAAATGTGATATTTCGTTACCTCATCCATATGCAATATTGCATATAAAAATACATTGATATAATTGTAAGCGCTTACTATAATAAAAATATAAAGATTCACCACATCTTAATACGAAAAAAAAGGAGGAAATAATATGACAATCGCAATGGCAGTTTTAAAATTTGTAGGTGCAGCACTTCCATTAGTTCAAGAACTTATAAAAGCATTTATGTAAGTTCACTATTCCACAATTATTTATAAAAATTATCATACAAATGATCTATATATCAAAAATAAATTGATGTGCAGATCATTTGTGTGAGCAAAGTCCCTTTAGCATTATTAAGGGACTTTTTTTATTATTATTGAAAGTAAACTTTTAAATATTAATTTACATTCAAAATGCCTAAAATGTTGACTTTATCCCAATCACCCTAACATCCTCAAAGTTAACCACAAAAGTATACATTCAAAACACCATAAATAAATACCTGGTTATTCCCTTCACGAAAAGGAGATAAACCCAAAAATATAAATTTTTTATTTGATAACATCCTTTTTATAACTTTTATTTAAATTATTTACATATCGAGTTAAATGGTTTAGAATTTTTTTGTAATCTAAAAAATCAGAAAAGGGGAAATTTTATGTTTAAATCATTAGCTTTAAGTGCAGCTTCAGTATTAATGTTATTTAGTGGGGGAATTACAGCTAGTGCAAATAAAGTGAATACAAAAAATGCTGAAATTGCACAATACGGTTTTTGGGATGATCTTAAGTGTGAGTTGTTCGGTTCTCCAACGGGATGCGTAAAATGGAGATAAATAACAAAAAATCCGTTAAGGGATAGCATCACATTTCTATCAATCTAACAAAGTAAAAAACATGCTATTCTTTCTGTAAAATCATAGAAAAAAGGGGAAATTTTATGTTTAAATCATTAGCTTTAAGTGCAGCTTCAGTATTAATGTTATTTAGTGGGGGAATTACAGTAAGTGCAAATGAAGTGAATACAAAAGATTCTGGAGTTACATATGCAGAGCGAGGCTGGTTAGATGATCTTTATTGTAATCTGATTGGTCAGGGATCATCATCATTTGGATGCAAAGGGCGTCCTTAATTCTTATTATATTTACCTATCAAATAACAAAAAAATCTATTAAGGGGTAACACCAATATTCCCCAGATTCCTTACGCTAAGTCTGTAACCCTTGATATAAAAAGGATTTCAGCATAAAAAGCGAAACCAACCGATTGTTTATGGAACTTTATTTATTACAAAAAAAGTACCATAAAAATCATTAAATACCGTTTATCATAACTTCTTAACGTAAAGTAAAAGCAATACTTTCAACAAAATTCCAATTCATTCAAACTGACTAAAAAAGAAGCATCTATAAATAGATGCTTCTTTTTACTTTTTCTATATTAAAAACATAACATATTCATAAAAAGGGAATGCATGTATACTGATCTATACTGCATTCCCTTATTGTAATTGTATGTCCACTACTATTCTTCCTTTTCCAAAATTAAAAAACTGAATCCAAATTTCTTGGTTTTCACCTCTTTCTCAATTTACTCCATTGTAATACTAAATATCCAATTTATTAACCAGTGCCCCCCTCATAAATCATAATAACTTTTAAAATACTAATCACAACTGTTATTAAAATAACAAATTAATTTTTTACAAAAGAAAACAACTTGTATGAAAACAGGTTGCTTTCTTTTATAGGGTAAAACAAAGAAAGAGTGGAAAAGCAATACTCAAACATGTCAATTAAATGGAGTAAACTGACCGATAAGACTAAAAATTCTGAAAATTTAATCGCTAAGGGTTTTTGTTTACTCTTTCTTTGTTGTTATGAGTTTAACATTAAAAATAACATAAATCAACAAATAATCACAAAATTCTTATAAATTCGACATTTTATTTATCTCACTCTAATTTCAACTTAAAAACATAGTTACTATATATTCCACCAGAATTAAAAAAACCAATTAAAAACCAGCTATCCTAAGATACTTTTTCATTCAAATGTGCATCAATATTTCCCAGTACGTCTCAATAGAGTAAATCCTATTGATACAAAAGTAAAACCTTAAAAACAAAGACTTCATAATATCTCCTATGACTTGTCTCAAATATCTTAACATTGTTAAAACAGCAGATGTATATCAAGAGATAGGTTTATATCATTGTGAATCCACATTTTACTAACTGTTCCCTTTCTATAATCTTATTAATACAAAACATTTTTTCTTGCTTACATATATTATTAATAAAATTTCATAGACAAATATGCCTCATAAAAGCATCGACTATTAATAAAATACTGATAATCATAGATTATTGTCTGTATTTTATTAATAAACTTCAATAAATAAATTTCAAAAACTATTATACAAGCTCATACACAAATAAAAAAAACGAATATATTAACATGGAAAAGTTTTAAAAATCTAAAATAAATTAAAAAGGGTGATTAGATAATATGAGTGAACAATGTCCAATTAATGTACCATGTCAAGTTACAGGACAAACCCAAACACCATTAAATGATGCACCTGCAACACCAATTCTTACTCCAGGGGCACCAATTGTAAAAATACCAGTTGTATTAGCAGAAAGAACGATTCAAATTGTTGTAGAATCTGATATTTCATTAGATCCTCCAGCAACTGAGATTAAACGTGTCTTAAAAAACGTATTTTTAACACAATGTAAATTGGTTCCTGTAGCATTTACTCCAGTACCAGGTACAAATTTCCGCCGAGTTACAAGAGCAAAATTATTTGTACAAGGATATATTCGTAAAAATATTGAATATGCAAATGATGAGTGTAATGGAGTTCTATATGACCGTATTGCAAATGTTAATTTTAATGGATTTGCAGATTTATCAGGAACTGATTTTCTATCACAAGCTTTAATAGCAGCTTCCTCAGACACTACTTCTCACTTTATTAATCCTAAAGATGGTGATTTACCACGTCTAGACAAATACTTCTTCGAAAATGCAGTTTTTTATAACGAACAACCATATTGCGAATTAGTCAGCGCTAACTTCTATGAATTAGACTTTTCTCCTTGTCCAACAAACTTAAATGAACCATTTGATACTCTTCGTGAAAAAATTGTACTAGATCTTACTTTAAAAGTTTTACAAGTACAACAAGTACAAGTTTAAAACAAAGAAGCACTCATTTTGAGTGCTTCTTTGTTTTAAACTATTAAGAAAAATATTTATTTTTCCAAACCCATCTACTTAAACATATCTTGTAATATTGAAATAAGTGAGCGCAACTCATTTCAATATTACAAGATATGTTTAACCAATAATTCTGGTGCAAAAAGAAATTATCATTATCAAAAATTGAAAAGAAATAATTAATAATAATTTACTGACATACAACATTATTAATTCAAATAACATATTAAAAATAGATTTATCTAAAAGGAGGTAGTTCTTTCATGAGTAAACATCCATCAGATAAGGATATTCCAAAATCAAAAGAACAAAATAATACAAACACCGTAGAAGAATGTGAAATCCAAACACATGTACATGAATTTACAGCTAGTACTAAGTTAGCGGAAGAATGTGATGACAGACATAATCATCGTTTTGCAGGTGTTACTAGTGAAGTAATACCAATGGGCAATAGTCATGTACATACAATATTTGTTAATACTGATTTTTTTAATCATCATCATGAAGTAGCAATAACAACAGGCCCTGCTATCCCTGTCGGTAATGGAAAGCATATACATTTTATCAACGGAACAACTACATTAGATGATGACCACGTTCATGAATTAGAATTCACTACTTTAATTGACCGACCTCTCTTATAAAGAAAGATGTGCAAATTGCACATCTTTCTTTAAATATTAAATAAAAAAATTGTACAAACCTAATAACCATAATTCATCATTAAATTCTAAATTTATTTACCAAACAGACGACTCCAAAATGATTTCTTCTGTTCTGAAGCTGCTATTAAACGCTTACTATCTTCTATTTCTCTTAATACTTGCATTAATTGAATATCTCTCTGTTCTTCTCTTATTATCCTTTGAACATCGGTTTCCTGTAAAAGTTTACTTTGTTGATCCAATCTTTGAATTAACTCTAAATTAAGTTGTTCTAATCGTTCTATACGTTCTGCTAATACTTTTATGTGTTCTGAAGCTGCTACGCTATCCGTAGCAACAGTTGCTACCTCATTTTCTACAACACTTGTCATTACTGAATTTATAGCCTGTTCTAGTGTTATATTCTTCTTGTTCGTAGCTGCTATCAGCCGTTCTATAGTTGCTACATCTGTATGATAAAAAATTCTAGAATTATTGTTACCACGCTCGAAAGGATACCCAGCTTCCTCCAGGGCAAGACAATATTTACGCAGAGTACTTGAGCCAATCCCTAAGTTCTTGGCTACCTCAGACCCCCAATAAGTTTGAGCCATATTTTTATCCTCCCTCTGTTCTAAGCTGTTCTTCGGTTGCTATATAGTGTTTTCCTTCTTTAAAAAGGTAACACCTTCTTTTTCAAATTTAAAGAAAAGTTTTCAGTTATCTTTTAAAATTTGTCAAAATAGAACATTATAAAACAACTACTTTTTTATACAAAATTCTATATTCATAGAGAGTTTCTCTATAACTTTTAAACATTGTTTATTTTTAATCTCTGAACGTAACAATGATAGGTTAGTAAACAAACCTTTTTCTTATTAAAACATAAAATAATATAACTCTTATTCGAGAGGAGGTATAAAAAATGAGCTGGAATAGTGACTGTGACTGGTGGAAACATAAACATTGTAATAACTCTTGTAAATGTAAACACCATAGTGACTGGTGGAAACATAAACATTGTGATGACTCTTGTAAATGTAGACACCATAGTGACTGGTGGAAACATAAACATTGTGATGACTCTTGTAAATGTAGACACCATAGTGACTGGTGGAAACATAAACATTGTGATGACTCTTGTAAATGTAGACACCATAGTGACTGGTGGAAACATAAACATTGTGATGACTCTTGTAAATGTAGACACCATAGTGACTGGTGGAAACATAAACATTGTGATGACTCTTGTAAATGTAGACACCATAGCGACTGGTGGAAACATAAACATTGTGATGACTCTTGTAAATGTAGACACCATAGCGACTGGTGGTGGAAACATAAACATTGTAGTGACTCTTGTAAATGTAGACACCATAACGATTGGTAAAACATAAAGAATATAAATATTCTTTTCTTTGTTTATATTATAATTTTGATGAATAATTTTAAAAAAGCTTATCCTTTATAAGAAAGGATAAGCTTTTTTCGTTCGCTACTAATAATGAGACGTTATATTTACCTCACATAAATATGATATACATTCTTCCCTATGCTTCGCTAAAATTTTCATATCTTTCCTTTACTTTTTGTCTGTCGGCTTGGCGATATAAGCAAATCGAGCCAAAAAAAGTTTTGCAAGGATAAAGCTAAGCTAAAAGGGTGGAGATTTTTGAGTGGGTTTCTCAAAAATACGACCCGTTCCTTGCGGAACTTTTAGCCCTATATATAAGAGTGAGAAGAGCAAAGTAAAGAAAATCAGTAATATCAAAGATTTATAAGGGGTAGAGTGTGGGAAAATTCCCACACCCAAAAAATGAAAAAACGATAAAAAAAAAAATAGTCTTGTTTTTTCGGGGGATCGGCAAAAACATCCTATATCTAAAAACCTACAAAAATCCCTTCAAATTTTCTGAAAGACTTTTATTCAAATAATATATCTATGATTTATCAATAATTATGTTGTTATAATAGACCTCACTAACCAAATAACGAAAAAATAGCCATTCCTAAAGGTTGATCTAAATTCCCACCATTAAACTCTCCTACACGTACTGGAATTATCGGATTCGTAATATCATAAATTTCTACTGTGTCATCTCCAGGATTTGCTACATAAAGAAATTGAAGTCTCACAATAGGACCTGGTCCTGTTGGACCCGTTGGTCCAATTTGAAGTGGAGGTACAGGGGGAAGAAAACACTCACACGGAATATGAAATTTCTTTTTAAATTTACTCATTTCCACACCAACCTTATCTTTCAACCACTTACACCTTACAACTTATGAATCCGCAAACATACAAGTATAAGTAAAAAACCTATAAAAATTAAATATTATTATCAATAATAGACAAAAAAACAATCATTATCTTTTGTAAAATAAAAAGTGGGATTTTTTTATCATTAAATTCTAATTTATTTACTAAACAGGCGACTCCAAAATGACTTCTTCTGTTCTGAAGCTGCTATTAAACGCTTACTATCTTCTATTTCTCTTAATACTTGCATTAATTGAATATCTCTCTGTTCTTCTCTTATTATCCTTTGAACATCAGTTTCCTGTAAAAGTTTACTTTGTTGATCTAATCTTTGAATTAACTCTAAATTAAGTTGTTCTAATCGTTCTATCCGTTCTGTTAATGCTTGTATGTGTTCTGTATCTGCTACGTTATCTGTAACAACAGTTGCTATCTCATTTCCTTCAACACTTGCCATTGCTAGGTTTATAACCTGTTCGAGTGTTACGTTCTTATTGTTCATAGCTGTTACTATCCGTTCTATAGTTGCTACGTCTGTATGATAAAAAATTCTAGAATTATTATTGCCGCGCTCGAAAAGATACCCGGATTCCTCCAGGGCAAGACAATATTTACGCAAAGTACTTGAGCCAATCCCTAAGTTCTTGGCTACCTCAGATCCCCAATAAGTTTGAGCCATATTTTGTCCTCCCTCTGTTCTAAGCCGCTTTTCAGTTGCTATGTAGTGTTTTCCTTCTTTAAAAAGGTAACCCTTCTTTTTTAAATTTAAAGATGAGTTTTCAATTATCTTTTAAAAATAACTTCCGCTTTCGAAAATCATGTAAATAAGCTTTCCATATGGACAGCTTATTATTTTTTACTTAACGTGGTTTTGTTCTGATCTTTTGGTTTGAAATTTTCTTTTTGGCTAGAATGCTGGCTCGTCGTGTGGGGGCGAAACCCCACGTATTACGTATCTATTTTTAGAATAACAACTATTTAGAGACGAATGATCTAAGCGGTTCGGCTCGTATACTTGCTAGTCCAAGTCGAGAACCATTGCTTTACTTTTTGTCTGTCGGCTTGGCGATAAAAGCGAATCGAGCCGAAAAAAGTTTTGCAAGGACTATATAAAAAAGAAAAGGCGTTAGCCTTTAGGTGAGGATTAACGAACCGGCTTTTTTATATAGAGGGTGGAGATTTTTGAGTGTTTTTCTCAAAAATACGACCCGTTCCTTTCGGAACTTTTAGCTATATATATAGAATGAGATAGTTATAAATACAAAAAGTAGATTAAAACTAGTAATATAAACAATTCATACTTTTTATTAGCGTATCAAATTTGATACGGTACCGTATCAAATTTGATACGGTACTCTTGGTAATAAATTCAAATAAAAAAAGAGCCGTAAAAACGACTCTAAAATAATTTAATTGGTAACTTACTTAAGACAGTATTTTTACTCATTACATTTTTGAATTGTAAAACCAAATGTTCTGAAACATCATCTTTACTACCTGAAATAATAATGTTTGGATTTACAAACAAAACATAATCTTTTGCTTGCTGGTTATCTTTAAAATCTCCTGATATCGATTTTGCTAAGACACCTTTTTTAATCAAAGAATTAACTACTCTACTAACTTTTGGTCTTGATGTTTTCAAAACCTCGGCAATTGTTACAATAGTTAGCGCACAAGGAAGTTTCTTCTTAACATCATCTACGATCGCATTAGAGTACATACTTACATTACATTGTAAATCCGTTAAAAATACTTTTTCCTCACTAGTAAAATATTTTTCATCTCGTAAGAACTTCCAATTTTCTTGAATAAATTGAGAAAACCTAATTTTAGATGATGGTTTTTTCTTCTTTCCTAAGTACAACTCTTCAC
>NZ_JMQC01000005.1 GCF_000746925.1 Bacillus clarus | reverse complement strand
ATCTCCTATTATGATTATGGTATTGTTTAAAAGCAGATAAAAGGCACTGTACAGTAAAATGTATAGTGCTTTTTTTCGTTTGATGGAGGAATTCACTTGAGTAAAGATACATTAAAAAACATATTCCATGTGTATTGTTTCTATAAAGTGCGTTTGCAAAGTGATGCAGAGCCAGGTATGAGACGAAATAAGCTTGTATATGAGAGTCCTATACAAAAACATTATGAAAGTTTTATAGAGTGTCTGAGAGAGTTCTGTGAGGTAAGAAGCGATGTTGCAGTGTATTCTTTCTATCAATTTGTTGTAGATGCTGTTAACTCGTTAAATAAGCAAGAGAGAATACTGATTTATGAGCGGTATTTACATAAAGACCATTACAAATCAGACAGACAACATTACTTAGCAATGGATATAACGTCACAGAAGTATAGTAAGCAGATGGATCCAGCGAGAGGTAAGTTAATTAAGGACCTTGGGATAGAAGGTTTACAGTTAAATATTCCAGATTGGATGAAACGTTAAAGGGGAGCGGTGCTTAGTTTATTTAAAAATACATGTAGGGTTATATTATTTTTAGTTTTTATTTTAATCCTATTGCGTTTTACTATACTCACTGTTATACTAGTAAATGTGAACGACATGTTGATTTACAGGAGGTTAATAGTTTAATGATGAAATCACTATATCGGATTCTTGAATTAGAGAAAGATGAAATTTCGTCTTCTGAGAAATTGATTTTACTGACGATAGCGATCTACTCAGACAATAAGTTTATTCCATTCTCAATTACAGAATTGGAGAATTACTCAAATTTGAGTAGAGCTACGGTTACAAGATTGGTAAAGCAATTAGAAGAAAAGGGATTTATCGAGGTGCAAAGAAACGGAACGGCAACAAATTCTTACAAAGTAACGTTATAGAAACGAAGAAAGGGCAGGAGATTCCTCCTCCTGTTCTTTCAAATAACAATGGAGGGTTAGTAATGGGAGAGTTAAAAGATACCGAAGTAAAAGAAGTATGGCTTCCAGTCGCTGAATACGAAGGGTTGTATGAAGTTAGCGATCTTGGAAACGTCCGTTCGTTAGATAGACTTGTGGAACATTCGAATGGGCGAAAACGTTTTTGCAAAGGCAAGGCATTGAAACAATCGGATAATGGAAGAGGTTATTTTACGGTTAATTTATTTAAAAAAGGTAAACAAAAATTAATCAGCACACACAGGCTCGTTGCAGAAACGTTTATCGAAAATCATGAAAAATTGCCTGTTGTGAATCATCTTGACGGTGACAAACAAAATAATAGAGTTGGAAATTTAGAATGGACAACTTACAAAGGCAATACACAGCACGCTTGGGATGCAGGGTTAATCGATATAAAGAAACCTGTTGTGCAACTTTCATTAGATGGTGAGTTTATAAGGGAGTTTGATTCGGTTAGTAGTGTAAATGAGTATTTAGGTAAACGAAAAAGTGATGGCTATATAAGTGAAGTTTGTTCAAGGATATACAGAAGTAAAACAGCACTCGGGTACAAGTGGATGTTTAAAAAAGATTACGAAATAGAAAAAGCAGGTGCTGGCACACCTACTCTTTTACAAAAATAATCCCCATAAGAAAGGACGTTTAAATATGTTAACACAAAAAGAACAATTAAAACAGCTTGCAGAAAAAACGGAATTAGTTGAGGAAATAGCTTGGATTGCACATGATTTACTTACCGAGGAAGATTACACCAAAGAGAACGCAGCGGAAGCGTTAATTAAGGTTATTAATAGGGAATTATCATACGTTTCCAAAGTGCGTTAAACGAAGTTACATATAAATAAAACAACTCGGAGGTAATATTCATGGCAAACATAAATAAAAAGGATATTGAAAAAGTATTAAAAGATTTCATAAGCACTGTTAGAGGGAAAGGTGTCTCAATAGATAAAGCATCTGAATTAGTAGAAGAATTAATAACTCTTGTTCCACAAAAACGTCATGATGAATGGGAAGCGTTAGTTCATCATGCAATAGAAGAGGCGAATAATAAGGAGGGTATCTTATTATGAATAAACCGTCTATCACTTCAGAAGAATTCGGAATTCTATTGCGTGAGATTATAGAGAAAGCAAAACGTGGAGATGAACAAGCGATAAATCAATTAAATACGGTAAAAGGATGGTTAAATAATGATTAAGGCGTGGTGATCCACGTCTTTTTCTTATGTGGTCTGTAATTCTTAAGGAAAAGGATATATCATTGTTATAACGAATATTTTTCACGAGGTGATGGTGTTATGACAGATAAAACAGACAGCTCTCTATCCATATATATCAGTAAAGACGTAGCGACGATGCTTAAAATCCAGGAGTCTACTTTGAGGAAGTACTGTATCATGCTCGAGGAACACGGATTCCACTTTCATAAGAATGAGCATGGCCACCGTGGATTTATGGATAATGATGTTATAACGCTCCGGAAGTTAATTGAAATCAAATCACACCCTGATATGACATTAAAACAGGCTTGTGGCGCAATTATGACATGGGTTAAGGAAAAAGATATGTCAGAGGTTGATACAAACGTTATAACAGAAAATGAGCAACATGACGAGCGATATATCGAGTTAAAAGAGATGATTCAACAACAAAACGTAATGTTACAGCAGATGGCTAAGAAAATGGATGACCAACAACGTTATATTGATGAAAGACTAGAGAAGCGAGATCAGCAGTTGATGGGAGCTATCCGAGAAATGCAAGAAGAAAAACGAGTTTTATTAGAAACGGCTTCAGCTAGCCAGGAAAAGAAATGGTACAAGTTTTGGAAGTAGGATTCCTCATTTTTGAGGAGTCTTTTTTTGTTAGAAGTCAGTGGGTTTGAGCCACCAGGTTAGGTGTCGAGATAACGGACACCTACTTATGGACATATTTGTTTTTAAGTAAGGAGACATGGATAAGAAATGATAAGGATTTTACGGAGTACTTTTGCGGAGTGCTGTTATACTACTCCATTGGAATACGGAACGTTTTATGGAGCGTCTCGGAACGGTGATGTTACCATTGAGCGTTACCGTTACAAAACAAACAACTCAACTGCACCCTTTTTGTGTAGTACTTATTGTAGTACTGCACCTTTTTTATGTTGTACTACAAAACAAACACTACTAACTAAACGTAAGTATAACGGTAATTGAATGGTAACAGTGTTAAGGAATGATAAGGAGTATTAGTGCAAAATGACTGCAGTAGCGTTCTAGTAAATTACAAAACAAACGAACTCTACTAACCGTTCGTAATTGTGTACTTTTACGAATAAGAAAAAGAATAAGAAAAAGATATTGTTTTGTATTCGTATAAGTTATATGATTAGTTTACAAACATTCGTAAATTAAAAAACACATTTATGAACAAAGGGGAAGAGGAAAATGAACAAACGTTTCGCTTATATTCGAGTATCAGATAAAACTCAAAACGAAAATAGACAGTTGGACGAGATGTTGCAGCAGGAGATTGAAGAAAGAGACATCTTTATTGATAAAGCCAGTGGTAAAGACTTTAATCGTCCTAAATACCAGGCTTTAAAACAGATGCTACGTGCCGGAGATGTGCTATATATTAAATCTATTGATCGTTTTGGTAGAAATAAAGACGATATTTTAAAAGAGTGGAATGAAATAACGAAGGAGATCGGAGCAGATATTGTTGTTTTGGACATGCCTTTATTAGATACAAGACAGTATAAAGATGTATTAGGCTCGTTTGTAAGTGATTTAGTACTACAGATACTATCATTCTTTGCAGAAGAAGAGAGACGGAAAATTAAAGAGAGACAAAGAGAAGGTATTGACGCCGCACAAAGACGAGGAGCAACGTTTGGAAGACCTGCTGCTACATTCCCTCCTAACTTTAAGGAAGTGTACAAGCGTTGGAAAGATGGAGAAATTAAAGCGATAGAAGCAATGGAAGAATTAGAATTAAAAAGAACAACTTTTTACAAATTAATACAAAAATTTGAATCTGAAAAAATCAATAAAAGCTAATATTTTTAAATTATGTAAACTAGTATCCACATTTTCTGTGGATAACCCCCTTTATTTTCGATTTTCTTAAATAATCTTAAATAAATATTGTGGATAACCGTCATAATTGGTAAAATGGAAATACAGATTATGACGAACAAAGGCAAAGAAAAAAGCCGAGCTCCCCAGCTCGACTTAGATCTTACCAATAGCATCCCCATGCTATTAGTTTTTTGTGTCTCAACAACACTTTCGACTAAACGGTATTACTAGTACCAGTTAGTCATTGATGATTTTACGAATCATCTTAACGATTATTTTTTATGGATTGATACCCGTTTTATCGACCTTTGACAATCAAATAATTTAGGTACCATTTATATTAAGGTGAAATAAACACCTTATTTAACGTATGAAAAGTACTATAGGTCAAGTTGTAGCTATGAAAAGTTACCTATCATGAAACCTAAAGAGAAAAAAATATAGATACACATTGTATCTATTAAATTTAAAAAAGTTCTCTTAAAGTTAACCTATAACACTTTCAATTTTAACTGGTTGTAAAAATATTATCAACTATTTTTGTAAACTATCAGTATGCACCTGGTACCTCTAATTATTTGAGGTACCTTTTTTTATTTTAAATCAGAGAGGAAGATATAAATATGCTAGGAAAAGACATGATCTCATTAGACAACCCAAAGAAAGAGTATTTTAAACAATATGCAAAAAGTAATAAAACTCAAATTAATGCTAATGCACGGATCCGTAGACAAAAGCAAAAAGAGAAAGCGGAAAAGTATGATGAATTATTAGCAAAGCATAATAGATTAGTCACAAAGTTACGATCTAGAGGGATTGATGCAGAAGAATTATTACGATAAAGGAGGACAAGCTTAATGAGCAGTGTAGACATAAAAAAAGATGCTCAATCTTGTACAACGAGTTCCCTGCTACCAACAGGGGTACAAGATTCAGCACCTTCAATAATTACTCACATTAATAGTATACCAAGGCATCAAGTTATTGTACATCCTAAATCTTTTTCCAATCAGCCGCAAGGATACGAAATGGGAATAGTAACAAACGAGATAAAAAAAATGTATAGCGAGTATGTACCTGTCACTAAAATCCTGGACTATTTTACAAAAGGGCATTGTATCATGCTTTCAGATATGCAAATTGACTTTGAAAATAGGTTTTCTTTCATATCATCAAGTATATTTGCTATTGATATAGATGATGTAGAAAAAAAGACAAATCCTAAAGAAATAATCATGATGTTAAAAGATAAATTAGTAGGGTTATTCTATACGTTCAGTCATAGCAAAGAGGGAAAAGGTAATAGGTATAGACTGCTGTTTCAATTAGATAGAGTAATAACTGACGAGAAGAAAATGCGAAATATGATCTCGCTTGTGGCTAATGATTTAAAGAAGCAAGGTCTTCCGGTAGATACGCAAGCTAAAAACCCGTTACAGATTGTTCGAGGTGGGAATAAGGGATACGAACTTGTGAACGCCAACAATAAATTAAATGCTGATGATCTGCTCGATAGAATCAAACGGGATAACTATAAGAAGCAGCAAGAACAGTATAGTAACTTCGGAAAGCATCATCGCCCTGTATCTTTTAAGGCCTTAAAAGAAATGGCTGAATGTATTGGGTATATTCCATCAGGAACTGGCGAAACAGAATTATGGAATCGTCTTACTGTTGGTTTGAAGCACTATGCAAATAGCGGTTATATAACACAAGATGAAGGTTTTGAACTATTTGATATCATAAGTGGTGGCGAACAGTCCCAACGACAATGGGAAACTAAGAAAGCTAGTGGACAAGCTACCATTGGTAGTTTCATACGTGAAGCGAGAAAACGTGGCTACAAAGGAAAATATACCTATTTAGCAAACGATGACATTGAAGAAACGTACAACAAAGAAACAATCAAGGTGAATAGATATATACCTACTGATGTAGCTAAGGGTATTCTCACAAACAAAGAACGTGTATTAGTAGACAGCCCAACCGGAAGCGGTAAAACAACATCTTTTATAAACGCATTTAAGGAGTTGCAGGACAGTTCTAAACATTTCTATATATTCTCTGTACCAACTGTTACTTTGACGCAACAGTGTGCAAATAATCATGGCTTAATGGCGATTAAAGGACAGACAAGAGACTTATTCAAAACTATTCATACATACATCAAGAATCAGAACAGAGTATTTGTATCTACTTATGATATGGTACCAGCGTTAATTGAGATGCTACAAACCATGAATGAACCTCTAAAGATCAGTTATACATTGGTAGTCGATGAAATGCACAAATTTGTCACTGACTATGGTAAAGAATATCGTTTTGACGCTGTACAAAAGTTAAATGAAGCAGGGAAAAACGCTCGTGCTTTTATAGGACTGAGTGGGACGATAGATGATATATACAAGAATGATTTTGACAAAGTAATTCATATCGATAATGGAAATCCTGCTTCTCCATGTACAGAGTTCGCTGTATACACGTACAAAAAGAAAAAAGAAGGACTCGCTGAGTTGGTGAAGCTAATCGAAATTTGGAGCACTAAAAGAAAGTTGTTAATTTTCATCCAATCCAAAGACAAAATTACACAAATACAAGATGCATTACGTCAAAAAGGGATATCTGTACGTACAGTTAGCGCTGATAGCAAGAAAAATACCACATACAAACAGTTAGTTGAGGACGAAACAATAGAAGAAAGCGTACAAGTTGTATTGAGCACCTCTGTTATTGCAGATGGTGTAAACATCAAGAACAGTATGGAATGGGAAGTTATAGCTGTCTGTAACGACTTTTCGCCGCTATTTAACTACTCTGCTATGAAACAGATGTCTAACAGATTACGGAACCCTTACAGACGATTCTCACTATTCATGCAGGACGCAAAAGAAGAAGAACAAAACACGTTCTGTATCGAAAGTTCATATAAATGGCGATGCGATTCAGCAAAAAAACTTGTAGATGAAATCAATGAACACCCGTACTTTGATAAGCGCTTATTTCGCTCAAGTGAAATTGAGAAAAGATACGGTATCTACGAGGGTGATGAAAAGCTAGAAATCGATACTTTGTTTTTGCGTCACGCCGTGTCCAATGAGCAAGAAAAGTATTATTCAGCGTGCCGCTATGCCTTTATCAATGTTGTTGAAAAGGTTCTGCACAAAAAAGCGGTAGGAATACTAGATGTAACGGAAGAGATTAAGAAACAACAGATTGATTTGACTGACATAAAAGAAATATTAGATAGATTAAAAGAACAAGCAAAGAAAAGCGATGCAGAAAAAGAAGCAGGCATCTTACAGACGTTTGATAGTGAAGTATATCAAGCGTTTATGGACCAAAACGAGGAAGTTATTAACGAATTCAAAAAAGCTACATTACCACGTCACTTTGCTTGTATCTCTGGCTTAAGTAGAATAGCAGACTACGAAACATGTAAAAAGGTTGTAAGTGATGTGAAGCGAGATGCTGATTCACATGCGTTCTTTACTGCTATCCGTAGCGTGACAGATGCGAACTTCTTCTCTAAAGTAGATAGGCCTAATGCAACGAGAACGGTTTTCTTAAAACTACTTGAATTAGACAGTTTCATGACAACACAAGAGTACAAAAAGGCTTTGGATCTTATTGCTAAACAGGTAAAAAAGTCTGCAAAAGATGTAAAAGTGGTTGAAAAACTTGTTGTATTTGAGAGCAAAAAGGTTTCTAAAGGTGTTCGAGTAAAACGCGTGTCCGCTCCGATAACGGTTGATCACATTTCAGAAACTTATGATATCCCAATTAGTACTGTCAATGAGATCATGAAGACATATACAGAGCGTTTCATCAAAGAAGAACAAAAAGGTGTACAAGCAATAGCGAACGGATTTAAGAGAGCGTGAGAAATCACGTTCTTTTTTTATACTCTCTAAAGGGTGGCGTTTAAGCCCATCTGTTATATATATATATTTACAAATTAATGGACCTTAAATGCCACCCAAGAATTCAGTAATATCAATGGATTTAGCGTTTTTTTCGGAAAGAAAACAGTACTCTATCTCCAGGCTTCAAAACAGGTTCATTTTCTACTAAAAATGATCGTTTTTCTGAGGAGGGAACATACCTCTGTAGGTATAATGTGATAACTAAACAACTCAAGTAGTAAAATCGGATGTCTTTGCATGAAATCCTGCATAAATCAGTACAAGAATCCTATATTATCAACAATCATAATGCATATTCATTAGTAGATAGTGTACGGGCTGTATACAGAGTGATATTCATAGTATGAAGGTCATGCAATAAACGCATTGTTAACAAGGCTTAGATACCCTTTACTTACAATTTATCAGTTTACATAATAAAGATTATAAGTAGTAACTGTTATCGTTACAACAATCAACACATTCTTTATATTTGTTACACGCAAATCTTTAATCATACCACGCTAACAACACATTGGTAAATAGAAAAATGATATAATTAAGATAAGGAAAAAGAATACAAGAGAGGTGGAATTATGGAAAAAGAAAAATGTTCAGCGAAAGAAGCGAAAAATGCTTACTTACGAAAATGGAGAGCTGCGAATCGCGATAAGGTTAAGCAGTATAACGATAGATATTGGGAAAAGAAAGCAAAAGAAATGGAGGAACAAGGATGTCAGAAGTAAGTATGGAGACTGTTATCAAAGGGAAGCACCAAAGTGATTTGCTGAAGCATTTAGAAAAAATAGGAATCTCGTTAATGAGTCAAAGAGAAGATTTGTTAGAGCAATGGGAGAAAGAAGGACATAAAGAGGAAAGCATTTTTGAAGATGATATTAAATTTGTCGAAGAATTAATGAACCGCAATGAAGAACTAATGTTTGATGTGAAGGTTGAATTGATTACGATTATGGATAAGATTCACCATCAGAAAATGGGGTACTGATATGAAAAAAGACATAAAAAAAGACCTCCCTCATTTACATAAGGTGGTACTCTCAATACTACCTTTAGGGAGATTTAATGCAATAACAACTAAAGAAATTATGGCACGTACGGGAATAAAAAACAAGCGTGCTGTATCTGGGATTATAAGTGATTTAGTAGAAAAGTATAAACAACCTATCGCTACAACGTCTAGAAAAGAGTTTAAAGGCGTTTTTATCGTGCAGGATATCATAGATTACCAGATCGGGAAAGAAGGACTTGTGAGTAGGAAGAATCACATTGAAAAAAGAGATTCTTCTTATACAGAAGGGTGTTTACAAATAATAAAAGGGATGGTGACGTTAGATGAGCAAAAAACAACAACTAAAAATAGAAAACCCGAAAACTCTTACTCTCAAACAAGATGAAAATGGGTTTGTTCTTGAGTTTGATGGAAATAAAGAACTTATCATCCCGGTAAGAGAACCAAAGAAAGATATGTTTTTGAGTGCTATGATGTCTCCTAGCTTCGAAGAAATCAAAGAAGAGTACAAGGAGTATCAAAGAGATAACGAAAAGCTAACAGAGGCTTATATAGATGTAAAAGAAGAGTATGAAGCAGCGAAGGACAACTATGAAACAGCGTTAGAAGCTTCTCTGACTGGCAAAGGAACAGCAGAGTATGCAGAAGGATTACAACGTGTTATGGAGCAGAAGAAAACGAAGCTAGATACCTTAGAAGCGATTAACAAGAGAAAAGGGAAACACTTCCAAAGCAAATACACTGTACAGGACATTGAAGATAGCTTATCTGTAAGCAGAAATGCACATTCAGCAAGTTACCTTTCAAACGATTCGTATTGTGGAGATGTTTTTGAAGAACTTTCAAAGCAAATCGTTAGTAGGTTGAAAGACTTCACATGGATTCTTGATAGAGATACTGATGAATTAAGTTTTGCAGTGCAAGAAATGTATGGTGATGATGCAGCAAGAGGGAAATTCAAAACAACAACCAGTGTTTACGGTGTGAGTGAAAGCGATCAGTAATCACAATGGTGTTGTAAAGTCAGGGATACCTCCATAGCGGAAAATGATAACACAAAGAAATTATCATAACTAAAAAAACAACTAAAAAACAGGAGTGATTTATTAATGAGTAATATAAATTATGCAAGTCAATATGAAAGTGGTGTACAACAAAAATTCGCACAAGGTTTATCTTTTGAGGCGTTATATAATACGCCAAATAATAAAACGATAAAATGGGGCGGAGCAAAAACAATTCAAATTCCACATATCACTGTTGGTGGATACACAGACGTTAACCGCGATGTTGTAGGTAGTTACACACGTCGTGTTGATAACAACTGGGAAACTAGAACGTTAGAACATGACCGTGAGTTTAGAACTTTAGTAGATCCACAGGACATTGATGAAACAAACATGGCATTATCTATTGCTAATATCACGCATGTATTCAATACAGAATCTTCTATTCCTGAACATGATAAATACATGGCATCTAAATTGTATTCTGAATTCACTAGAGCAGGTAAAACAGCGAATGCTACAGCTCTTACAACTACTAATATTTTAGCTATCTTTGATGACATGATGTTAGAAATGGATGAAGCTGAAGTTCCACAAGATGGACGTATTCTATATGCGACTCCTGTGGTTAAAAAACTATTAAAAGAAGCTGAAGTGATTCAACGTTCGTTAGACATTGGAGGAGCAGCTGGAAAGGCGGTTAACCGCTCTGTGTACTCTCTTGATGACGTAACGATTGTAACTGTTCCTTCATCTCGTATGAAAACAGCATACAATTTTACAGAGGGTGCAGTTGTTGACCCAGTCGCAAAACAAATTAATATGATCTTAATTCACCCGTTATCAATTTTAGCGCCACAAAAATATGAGTTTGCAAGCGTAGATGAACCTAGCGCAACAAGTGGAGGTAAATACCTTTACTATGAGCGCAAATACTGGGATGTATTCTTGCTACAAGCTAAAGTTGATGGCGTGAAAATTAATATCACCGCATAAGAAACTGTATATTGCGATTATTCCGAAATTGGGTTATAATTAGGTTAGCGTAGTTTAGTTGGCCATAT
>NZ_JMQC01000004.1 GCF_000746925.1 Bacillus clarus | reverse complement strand
TTTCTCTAAAGGAATATATGTCCTTAATTCTTTCATCCAATTTCTTATAACATTTGGCGATTCATCTAAACACAATGCCACTTCTTTAACAGTCATAGCTATATAACCTGGTTTTTTTTCACCTAGGTTTTCGCTTTTATCCATCTTTTTACCCACCTTTAAAACCTAGATAAAAACCTAAGTTTTTTAAATATCAAGGGTTATTTTCAAAAAAATCAACCTTGATACCTAGGTTTTATACCTAGGTTTTTACTAATTCATTTTACTAAGGTTTATATCCTTCTGTCATATAAAAATAACGGAATTCTTCACATCTCTAAGTCATACTTCATTTTCTTCTTAATAAATGATTATTTAATCCATATAGCGAAGACCATGGCCGCGCCACAATTTTATTTCTAATAACCTTGCAATAAAAATCATTTTTTTGTTTTTTAATATAGTAAATTTCAGTTAAAAAACAAGTCATTTTATAAAATTGGAAATTCCAAATCAAAAAAGAGAGAAGAGCATAAGGGGTTTTTGGGCCCAACTAGAGGTTGGGACTAGGCGGAGCCTAGCTTAAACGTGGGTACACGAAAATTCCCAGGATGTCCACTCACTGACGACCCAAAACCCTCTAAATGTCCCCATTGTGTCCCTAGATGTAGACTCAGTGAGTACACAAAGTCCCTTTGATGTCTCCATATGAGTACTCACTAACGACATGATATTTTTAATAAATTGCAATCAAACATTACTTTAAAATACTAAAAGAAAACAATAGACATTAAATAAATATAAATCCTTAATCTAGAAATAAATAACAACAAAATACAAGATGCTATCCAGGTGCCTCAGAATCCTTTTTAAAGAATATAAATCTAAAACAATACTATTTGTCGTAAAAACAAAAAAACACGCTTAAAAAGCAAAATAAACAGGTTTAAAAGAAGGTTTTCCTTTGCTTTTGGGGTTGAGGTTGGTTCGTCGTGTGGGGACGAACCCCCACGCATTACGTATCTAACTATGTGGTAAGTGAAATTATAAGACGAAGGCACTAGCGGTTCGGCTCGTATAATAGAAATTCAAGCCGATGATCCCCAATAGTTGCTTTTGGATGTATCGGCTTGGTGCCGCCAAAATTCGAGCCGAAAAAAGTTCCGCAAGGATGTAGCAACGCGAAAAGGGTGGAGATTTTCTGAAGCAAGGCGAAGGAAAATACAACCCGTTCCTTGTGGAACTTTTAGCTCTCTATATAGAGAGTGAGAAGGGACAAGCATACAAAAGTAGAAAAAAGTCAGTAATACCAATGGATTTGAGATTTTTTATAGTTATCGAATTCGATAACTTTAGTTATCGAATTCGATAACTATAAAGTTATAAAAAGACCTGTATGAAATTCATACAGGTTACACTAATTTTATTGGTAAATTTTTTAATTCTTTTGGTTTTCTTATAAACATGGTTTGTAATGTTTGATTAATATTGTCACGATCTCCACAAAGAATTACATTAGGATTTATGTACAATGCATACATTCTAGCATTAATTCCATCTCTACCGGATTCAAAACGTCCAATTAGACCTTTCTCAATTAATTGCTTTACTAATCTACTAACTGTATTTTTACTAGAACCTATTTTTTCTGCTATTTCAGTTTGAGTCATAGGTAATTGTTCTTTTGCGTTAATATCATGAACAATACAATTAGAACGAAAACCTATAAATCCAATGATTTTGTTTAAAAACATAATTTCTTCGTTTTTCAAATAATTATTTTGAATAAGATATAACCAATTCTCTTGAATGATTTGAGCAAATTTAGCTTTATTTTTTACTTTCCGTTCAGGTACTAACTTCATTCCATGCGAATTTGCTTTTGCTTGAAGTTCATTTGCTATGTACATCTCTTCTTCTGACAAGATCTTTGAATTCTCGATATCTCTCAATCTTGCATTTTTTTCAGCTTGTTCTAAATTGGCGAGCTTTGACATAATTTTTCTCCTCTTTTCTAAGATTTTCAACTAGAGAAGAGGAACATTTTATGCTATGATTCTTATGTAATTTAAAAATTAATAAAGTCATAAAATCTCCTTTCTCTAATTGTTAGTTTGGTCACTTACAATTATACCATGAGGAGATTTTTTATTGTATAAACAAAAGAGCCTTACCTCTGTAGGCAAGACTCCACTAGTGTAGTTATATAGTATTTAAATAACAACTAAGAAACTATAAACATATAACACCAAGTAGCAGACCCCTAACATTCCGCCTACAGCTAGTACCTGTTTAACCCAGCTTTTGAGTTTCAGATTACTGTCAATTGCTTGCACTTTTTCCATATCATTTCCTCCTATTAAGGAGAACCCTTAAAGACTCTCACCTCGCTATGGTACCATTAAGAAATGACTAATAGAGGTCTAATTTTTGTCTAAACGTATAAATATGCAATATTGCATATAGAAATGTATTGTTATAAATGTAAGCGCTTACTATAATGAAAATATAAAGATTCACCACATTTTAATACTAAAAAAGAGGAGGAAATAATATGACAATCGCAATGGCAGTTTTAAAATTTGTAGGTGGAGCAATTCCATTAGTTCAAGAACTTGTAAAAGCATTTATGTAAACTATTCCACAATTATTTATAAAAATTATTACACAAATGATCTGCACATCAATTTATTTTTGATATACAGATCATTTGTGTGAGCAAAGTCCCTTTAGCATTATTAAGGGACTTTTTTTGTTATTATTGAATGTAAACTTTTAAATATTTATTTACATTCAAAAACTCGAAAATATTGACTTTATCCTGATACCCCTGAAATCCTCAAAATTAAACAGAAAAATATACATTCAAAACACTGAAAGTAAAGAGGTCAAAAACCATGAACAAAAAACAACATCTCATTGATGTCCAATCCATCCGAAGTAAAGAACAGATCGAAGATATGAAGTCGGCTCTGAAACATCATTGTTCAGAAAAAGACTATATTCTCTTTCTTATTGGCATAAATACAGAATTGCGTATAAGCGATCTACTCCAAATATATTAAATTCAGCCTGAAATAAAAAGAAACCAACCACCAGTAAATATTAAAAATTCTATAGAAAAGAATAAATTAGGAACCAATATTTTTTTTTGAGTTTTCTCTTTATATAAAGCAATAATTGAAAATCCAGTGGAGATAACTAATGGAATGATAAAAGCATAAAATATATACGCACAATCACGTCTCGTATCTACATAATTCTGATTAGGATAAATAAGTTCATTATAAAAAACAACATACACAAGTAAAGCTAAACAAAAAATAATATTAGCTCCAATTGCACCACAAATAAATTTACTCCGTAATATTTTCATATATATTCTCCTTCTAAACATCTCATATATTTCAAATGAACCATTAAAAAACATTATATATTAATACAAAAGTAATTAACATATAATGTAAAACTTAATTTTATAAACATATCGACAAAATCCTGAGAAAAAAGGGGACTTTTTATATCAAAAATAACAGTAAAATTATTACCAGAAGAACAACATAATTTCTTCTCGAATATATAGATTAAAAGATATTTAAACTATATAAAAATAAATTAAAAAGGAGTAATAAACATGGATCAAATGGTTTTAAAAGCCCAACAATGGGTAAACATCACTTATAAAGGTAAAACCGGTTATACTGCAATTGAGGAAAATGGGAAAACAGGATGGCCAACAATGGGTGCATTAACACAAGCTTTACAGTTAGAACTTGGAATCACAAATACATCTACAACCTGTGGACCTACTACATTGCAAGAAATTGCAAAAAAATGTCCAATTAGTACAACATCTAATACAAATCAAAATATTGTAAGAATTATTCAATCAGCCTTATATTGTAAAGGCTACGGGCCCGGTGGCATTTCAGGAACATATGGAAATGAAACAAAAGCTGCTATTTCTTTAGTACAAAAGGATTTAGGTTGTACAGCAGACGGTACAGTTACTCCAAAATTATTTAAAGCACTACTTACAATGGATGCATATGTATTGGTTAATAATGGAAGTTCAAAAATTCGAAGTATTCAACAATGGTTAAATCAAAAATACATTAAACGTGCTGATTTCTTTTATATGCCTTGTGATGGTCACTTTTCTCGTGATGTACAAAAAGCTTTAATCTACGCGATTCAATATGAAGAGGGATTACAAGATGGTACTGCCAATGGTAGCTTTGGTCCTACAACAAGAGATTTACTTAGAAAAGTAGAATTAAAAGAAGGTTCTACAGGAGCTTTTGTATACCTATTTCAAGCAGCCCTTATTTTCAATGGTTACGATGTACCTTTTGATGGTAAATTTTCATCTGCTGTAACATCTAAATTAAAGGAATTCCAAAAATTCACTTTACTAAATGTAAATGGGATTTCGGACTTTCAAACATGGGCTTCATTATTAGTAAGTACTGGGGATCCAGAACGCTCAGGAAAAGCATGTGATTGCATTACAGAAATTACACCTGAACGAGCTAAAACATTAATTCAAGCCGGTTATGAAACAGTTGGACGCTATTTAACAAACGCTAATGTAACAAATGCTAAAAATAAAAAGATTCAACCTGGAGAAATGCATACCATTTTTAAATCAGGGCTAAGCATCTTCCCAATTTATCAAACAAATGGAGGAGATAAAGACTATTTTAATAGTAATCAAGGTACAAAAGATGCGGATGATGCTGTTCAAGCAGCTCTAGGTCATGGTTTTCCGTATCAAAAAACTATATATTTCGCAGTAGATTTTGATGCAACAGATGCAGATATTCAAAATAAAATTTTACCATATTTTAAAGCTATTAACGAACAAATGAAAGTATTAAAATATCATTATCAAGTTGGAGTATATGGCTCACGAAATGTTTGCATTCAAGTATCAGAAAAAGGTTATGCAGCATATAGCTTCGTTTCTGGTATGTCTACCGGTTTCAGCGGAAATCTAGGGTTTCCACTACCAAAAAACTGGGCGTTCGATCAAATTAAAGAATATTCAATCGGAAGTGGAAATGGCTCTATTGGAATTGATAAAGACATTAAATCAGGAAGAGATGAAGGTTATAAAATACCAGCAAAAGACTTAAATCTATATGAATGCATTGTAGTATCAGCAAAAGAAGGAGGTCCAGAAGACGGTCGTTGGAAATATAACTTTATTGAAGCAGCAATCAAAAAAATTCGAGACCTTAAACGAAAATATGATAATAATACAGCTCAAGTAACTTGGGTTATTGAAAGAAGTTTATATTCCAAAGATGATGTCTTTAACTTTATGAATACAGCAAAAAAATGGGGAGCAAATATTGTATTTGTTGAAAACAAAGGACAATTAATTAATTATATTAATACACAATCTATTGATGGTACTAAAAAACGTTTAAATAAAATTATAGATTTTTCATGGTTTGGTCATGGTCATACAGGATATCTTGATTTTGGACCTAAGTATTCACCTGATAACGGTATAAAATATACTGATCATTTCCATAAAGAAGATATTGCACGTTTACAAACAGACGCCTTTGCACCAGGCAACATAGCAGATTCTTATGCTTGTAATACAGGAACAAACATTGGAGGTATCAGCTTTGCACAACTGTGGGCTAATAAAACAAAAGGAATTATGACAGCTTGTGCAGATGGTCAAACCGTTTATTCGTATATTACAGTTTGCAATAAATTCGATTCACCTGTCCAATGGAAAGAAGAACATGATGCAGCAGAAATAAATAGAGCTAAAACAGGATATTCAGAATATGGTGCAAATAGATATCCTGAAACTGGAGATATAAATAAAGATAATCCAAATCCACATTGGGTAGTTTTCAAACCAAAAGCATAATAAACTAAAACATTAGTAATAAATAAAAAAGAGTGACTTTTTATTAAAAAATGAAGTGACCCCTAAAAGTTAGACACGGTTATTTCATTAGGCAGCTTGATAAAAGTGAGTCCGGTATTGTACCGGGCTCATTTTTAATTTTGCCTTAATCCGTTTCGTATTATAATAATCTATATATTTTTCTAATTCTATTTTAAAGTGCTCTACATTTTCAAATTCTTTTATGTAGAGGAACTCCGACTTCATAATCCCAAAGAAATTTTCTATTACTGCGTTGTCGTAACAGTTGCCTTTTCGAGACATACTCTGGACGATAGCTCTTGATTCAAGAGTACGGACGTACTGTCTCATTTGATAATGCCATCCTTGATCCGAATGCATCAGTAGCTGGTGGGTTTCAGGTAAACGTTCCAATGCTTTCTCTAACATGTCTGAAACAAGCGAATACGTCGGTCTAGAACCAATTGTATAGGTAATAATTTCACCATTATACAAATCTAATACAGGTGATACATACAGTTTTTCTCCAAACAATTTAAACTCTGTGATGTCTGTTACCCACTTTTGATTCGGTGCATCTGTATGAAAATTACGCTCTAAAATATTCGGTGCAATTCTACCGACTTTTCCTTTATAGGATTTATATTTCTTCATACGCACAACACACTTTAACCCAAGCTCTTTCATAATACGCTGAACCTTCTTGTGGTTCACTTTCTGGCCACGATTCGTTAATTCATCACGAATGCGACGGTAACCATAACGACCTTCATTTTCCTCATAAATCGCTTTAATCTCAGCTTTCAAATCGGCATCTACATCTGGACGATTCATTTTCTTTACTAAATCATAATACGTGCTTCGAGGAATAGTAGCTAGCTCCACGAGTGCCTTCACCGAATATTTATGCCTTAATTCATAGACTACTTGCGCTTTGTCTTGTTTTGTGATTTTTCCTTGTTTTGAACTAAGGCATTTAACTTTTTTAAGTACTCATTTTCCATCTCAAGCTGTTTAATGCGTGCTTCAAGTGCTTCGACTGACCCTTCAGCTAAAGGTTGTTTTAATTGTTTATTTGAATCTTTTTTCATGGATGGACGCCCCTTTTTCTTAGATTGAAGGGCATCAATTCCTTGTGTTTCGAGCTGTTTTTTCCAAACAGAAATCGTTGAAGGGGCAGGAATATTAAAGATAGCTGCCGTCTCAAATAAGGACATACCGTTTTCAATCATAAAGTTTAGTACGTCTAGTTTAAATTGTTGTGTGTAATTTGTACATCGTTTTAGAAAAGCTTCCAGACCATTCTGTTTATATTGGTTTACCCAATTCAAAATGATTGTGTCACTTATACCGAGCGATCTACCCATTTCTCGATAACTTTCATTTCCGTTCAAATAACGTAGAACGATTTGTATTTTTTCATCAGCTGTAAATTTAGCCATAGAAAAACTGCACCTCCAATTGTTAGACTGTGTCTAACAATTGGGGTGCAGTTCAAAAGTTACTCTTTTTTATTTTCTTATCTCAATTCATTTAGTTACTTAAACACCTCTAAATTTTTGAAATCAAAATAATAACATAATCCTAACAAGGGAATGCTTCTAAACTGATCTGTACTGCATTCCCTTATTGTATGTATGCTATATTCTTATTCGCCTTTTTCTAACAGTAGAACCACGAATTTTGGCGAAGACATTGGTTTTTGCCCTGTCCTGGGGTCCGTCCTCGCTTTTTATTCCACGCTTCCCTTGACCACGAGCCTCCGAACCCTCAAACTCCCAAAGCTAACCCCAGCGGGCAAAAATCGCCCTTCTGGGGCCACCCCTGGCGAGTTTGCATGAGGGTTCCCCTCATCGTCAAGGAACTTTCGCGGCATAAACGCCAGGACTCAGCGATTCCACATGCACGGCAACTACAATTCCTTTTAAATACATTTTTTATTTATTGCTAACAATAAATAAAAAGCTAATTTTCATAGAAAATTAGCTTTTTAACTTTAATATTTACATAAAATTATACCTATAATTTCACTTACCGTATTTTAAAACTTCTCAATACAAAACAGAACATTAAAGTGTATTATATTTTTTTACTTGTAATGGGATAGTTACAACATATAAATCTACAGCATAATAAATAATCCAAGTCCCTTTACCTTCAACATCAAGTTTTGATTGGAAAAACTGTTCTGAAATTTTTCTTTTCCCCCATTTTTTAGGAAACCATTGAAATACTTTAGGGACATTATATTTTTTATTAGACCATACCTTTAATCTCCACAGAGCTAAAATAACTGTAATAAGAATAATAAAACTAATAAAATCAGAATACGAAGCTTTTAAAAACATATATCCTCTACCTTTTCATTAGGAATGTAACAACTTATCCTCTTAAAATAGCTTTTTTCACAATATAATACATTATAGAAAATAGTAAACAAGTACCTACTATACCAAAAGTCGCAATTGAAATTTTACCTGCTAATGTTTCATTCGGATCAAATACATTAGGTAAAATTGTACCGAAAATTGCAATACACGCTAATATAATCATAAGATATTTTAATTTTTTCACCTTTTTATTCATACTAATTATCTCCCTAAATCTTTAATAATAATTTCTTTACCCAATCTCAAAAAATCATTTTCTAAATAATTTCGCAAAAAAACCTTTTGGTTTTGTAGCTGCCGTTAATAATTTTGTTTCTTGTACTTCTCTAATTGTTTCAAGTAACTTCTGATCACGTTTCTCTAACTTATTATCAATATAATCTTGTTGTTTTTGAAGTTGTTCAATTAACAATTTATTAAATTCCTCTTGTTTCTCACTATATTCTCTAAATCTACTAACTTCATTTTTTAATGATTTTAATTCTTCAGCTAAAATTTCTCCAATTTCTTTACTAGGTACAGGTTTTATACTTTCCCCACCTGTAGCAAAATAATGTTCAATTTGTTTTATTGAGTAATTTTGCTCTCTATGTAATTGTTTAACCATCTTCATTTGCTCAAGAGCTTTCTCATTAAAAACATTATAGCCTGATTCAT
>NZ_JMQC01000003.1 GCF_000746925.1 Bacillus clarus | reverse complement strand
GATTTTTGAGTGTTTTTCTCAAAAATACGACCCGTTCCTTGCGGAACTTTTAGCCTTTATATATAGAGTGAGAAGAGAGAGAGTTTTAAAAGTGGTATAAAACGTTGATATAACTAGGTTTATGATGTTTTTCGTGTGTATCGAAAACAATACACATTCGTATCGAAAACAATACACACGAAAATGAGTAAAAAAATAAGATTGACTAATTGTCAATCTTAAAATAATTTATCTGGTAACTCTTTCAATATCTTCATTTTCATAGCTTTATAAAAGATTGCTTTAAGTGCTTCATTTACATTATCCTTATCTCCTGCATAAATAATATGCGGATTTACAAATAATGAATAAGCTTTTGCATTATTTCCCTCAATTCCACTTTCAGCTTTCGCTAATATCCCTTTTTTAACCAAAGAATTTACTGAAAGACTTGTATTCGCTCGTGTTAATCCAATTTTTTTTGCAAGTCCTGAAATATTCAATGGAACTGGATTTTTTGATTTCACATCATCAACAATACAGTTTGAATTAAAAGCAATCGAAGAAACAATATCAATTAAAAATGCTTTTTCTTTAGCCGTAAAGTATTCCCTTTCCCTTAAAAATTCATAATTACTTTGCAAAATTTGAGCAAACCTCACTTTCGACTGAGGACTTTTTTTAGTACCTATGTAAAGCTCTTTACCAGTAGCTTTAGCCATAGTTTCCATGGCTTTTTCCAATTCAACTTCAGAAACATCATTATATAACTCTTGAAATTTTTCATTTTCAATTTCTAAATCTCTTTTTCTAGCATTTCTTTCAGCTTGTCCAAAATCTACAACTTTTGTCATAAAATAATTCTCTCCCTTAGTGGAAGGAATCAACTAACCTATGCTACAATGTGTATAGAATATATATTAGGTTGATTCCAACCTGATTATGAAAAACCGCCTGTCCGCCAAGACATTGGGCGGTTTTTTCGTCTTTCTCTATAATAACATGGAATCCCTTACTAAGGATTCCCATCTGTAGCAAAAACACAACATTCAATCCTCTTTTCCTTCTATATCTTGCTTCTGCAAGGCTCTATCCATTCCGACACGCCTCGTTAATCCTCGACTACTTTCGAAATTCGGTACATAGTTAATATGTAAATGCGGATTGGCTTCATCATCATGTAAAACCATGTTATAAACTACTAGATTTGGATTTCGCTCTTGAAACGCCTCAGCATACCGCTGTAACGCTTCTTTTTTGGCTTCCCTATACTTTGGAATCGTCTTTACCTTCTCCAATCGCTACGACCAATTCTCGTTGCTCATGTGTCTTATCATCTTTATGTATTTTGTCATAGTAATCCTGAATCTTACGGTCATTCCGTTTTTGTTTCTCGTTATACTTGTCCACCGCTTTTTGGAAGACATCCTTGTATACACTCCGGATGTCCTTTTGAACAAAGTAAATATTCTCTTCTAACCTGGCTGGATCGATGCCAGGATTTCCATGAATATTTTCTCTGTTATTGTGGCTCAATGAACTTTGGTGAGATTGATTAAATGAGCTAGAACCCAACATAAAGTGCCACCACTTCCCCTAGATTAATTGATACCATAAGTCTAGCAAAGCGACGAAATGGAGTCAATTAGAGTAACCCTATACATATTTTGACGCTAACGCATCAAAATCGATAGGGATCTGCGACGCTTTTCGGCTACGCCTTGCCATGACTAGCATGGCAAAAAAAGAGCTTGGACTTTGTCCAAACCTACAAGGGAAACTCTTCCCCTTGACCCCATCATTCGAACTCCCCAACCCCTCAATCCTTGAGGGACTCCCTCGCCGGTTGGCGTCCCCAAAACAATTCGTTTTGAGGAACTACCAAGAGGTTGGAAAATCAGCTGAACGTGTCAATTCCTTAATGCTCCTTTTATGGATCAGCACAAACCGCTGAACCATTCCAGTCCGCTTACCATTGACACTTACCGCTTATTAAACTCTCTGTCATAGGTCATGTAGCCATTCCCTTAGCTTATTTCCAAAATTTTTTTCAATACCTTCTTCTTGCAATTCAAAGTCACCCAAAAATAGTTCTGTAGGTTGTTAAATTTTAACACCTACGACTGTTAACCTTGTGTAACTTGAAACCGCCATAAATAGCATTTTCGATAAAATGCTAAAAATAGAAAAAGAGCATTCTTATATATAAGAATGCTCTTTTTCTATTTTTTATATAGTATTACTAACAGCGATCCATACATTTAAACATTACTTGAACACCTATCATTCCTAATCCATTCAAACAAGCCCAACATGCAGTTCCTGCTGTAAGAGGACCAACAACTGTACAAGTTGCTGCACAAGCTATTCCTGCCGTATATAAAACCCAACTAGCAATACCTTGACTTGCTAAACAATCATTTACACAACCCCAGCTAAGTGGTTTAACTTTACTTGTATCAAACTTAACATCTTTCTTATTTACAGTTTCATTAAATTTTAGATCTCCATTAACCCAAAACTTTCCTAAACCTGTATTTTCATCAACATTTGTAGCTATTAACTCTGTAGTTCCATAAACTTCTTCTTTATTTTCTTTAAACACAACATTAATAAAGCTTCCTTTTTCAATACTATTACCTACATAATCTACTTTTACTGAATATTGAATTTCACCATTTTGATATTTAACTCCTTGGATAAAAACAGTATCAAAATCTAATTTAGCATCTTGTAAATCTTGATTATGCACTTTAACAGATCCATTATTAACAAGCTTAATAACATTTTCTTTTAATAGTTTTTGATCAGTATCACTAACTTTAACACTATTTTTTAATATGTCATTGATTGTACTTACATATTTCCCTTCTAATGATGTATCATTAGATGCTGCATTTACTACGTTTTTGTTACTTAAAGTCGGGAACAACATACCTAAAAACAAAACAAACGTTGAAATAATAAGTGAAACTTTTTTCATTTTCCCTCTCCCTTTCTTATTTTAAATCAAGCGCTTATGTAAAAATATTCTAATATATTTCAATTTTTTACAACACATTTCTAGTAAATTCCATTTTTATCTACAATTAATTGAACATTCCGTATTTTTTATGTTGAATTAAGCAATATTATTAAATCAAATATTTATATTTGTACTAAAAAAACCTTTTAAAAATATTTTTCAAAAGGTTTTTTAAAAATATTTCTCAAATACAAAAAGATATAAAAAATATTATATTTTAAATATCACATATTAAATATACACTTCTTCATTTTAATTTAATGAAATAATAACTTATAGGAGTAGATAAAAATGTCTAAATCAAAAAGATTAGAAAACATACTATTTATAGCATGGGCTGTTTCTTTTATTGCAACATGTGGAAGTTTATATTTATCTGAAATTCTAAAATTCGAACCTTGTAATTTATGTTGGTATCAACGTATTTTTATGTATCCTTTAGTTATCTTATTAGGAATAGCTATTATAAAAAAAGATTACAAAATTAGTACCTATAGTTTAATAATTTCTATTATCGGTATAATTATATCTATTTACCATTATGCAATTCAAAAGATTATAACTATTTTGGATTCACCGACATGTGGAAGAATACCATGTACTACAGATTATTTAAACTGGTTTGGATTTATCACAATTCCATTTTTATGCTTAATTGCTTTTCTTATAATCATAATTTGTAGTTTTATGTTAATAAAAAATAACAAAGGAGAACATTAAACATGAAAAAAATACTTATTTTTAGTTCAATTATCATAATATTATTTACTGCTATATTTTTAATAACAAATACAAAAGATGATTACTATAAAAATCAAATCACTCCAAAACAATTACAAAAAGATATAGCTAATAACAAAGAAAAAACGATCTATTTTTATCAAACAAATTGTTCTCATTGTGCCAAAACTTCACCGATTGTAGTACCTTTAAGTCAAAAACTAAATATCAATATGGAAGTTTTAAATTTAGAGGAATATAAAGAAGGATGGGATCTTTTCAAAATTGAAGGAACACCAACAATTGTATTCTATAAAAATGGAAAAGAAATTAATAGAATATCAGGAGAACATTCAGAAAAAACATATCAAGATTGGTTTAAAAATAATAAAGAGAAAAGCTGATGTTATAACATCAGCTTTTCTCTTTATTATTTTTTCTTGTTGATAATGCTGCACAAAGGATAAAAACAACACCGAAAAAATAACCTACCAAAGAAGAATATGGGATTAAATCTTTAATAGCAATTCCACTTATAAAAGAAGAAGCGCTTAATAAACCAAACCCAACTACCCAACGTCTTTCTTTGATCAAAATTATCACTCATTTCTTTTTAATTTTATTTTATCACAACTCCTTGTTTTTAGGTGTGAGTGCTAACTTGTTCGACTTGACAAAGACTAAAAACCAACTAAACTTGCAAAATGCAACGAAGAAGAAGTAAAGATTGTTTGAATACTTTTCTTGAAAAATAATACCTAACCATTGCATAGAGAAAAATTCTTTTTCTCACACCTAAAAGTAAACTTTGGAATATTAGTTTACATTCGAATCACCTTAAACATTGACTTCACAACAAATTCCCTAATATTATCAAAATACACAACAAAAGTATACATTCAAAATATTGTAAATAAAGAGGTAGAAAATCCATGAACAAAAAAGAACAAATCAAATTCAGACTAGATTTTTCACATGATTTCCATAAATCAAAGTAAACAATATTAAATAAAATATTTCCAATATCCTATTACTACAAATAGCAATGAAACTACGGTATAAATAATAGATCCAATAAAAATAGGATTCATGTTTAATTCAAATTTTTCCTCCTCCATTTTTATACCAGTTTGGGCTTGAATTTGGAGCCTAACCCTATTACTAGAAAATCCACCTTTGCTACTGAAAAATCCAATAATTAAAGTAATACAGATTCCAGCAAAAAAAGTTATATCAATGAATTTCCAATCCAAAAACTTTGATACAATGTAGACAATAACTCCTTCGACTATTAAAGTAGCAAATATTCCTAAAGTCTTTTTCATCATATTCATATATCCCTTCTTATCCCAAAATTAAGAACTATTAACATTTAATTTCTAAATTTAAATATAAAAATCCTTTATACATTCGATATATAGTTAACATAACCCCACTTATCAGTAGTCACTGTATCTAGAAAAAACCCCTTCAATTTACTTACTGAAGGGGTTTCGTATTTACATAATTTTCGTTATTGGAAGTAGAATAGTGGTCTTAAAATAATGTATAAGAGATAAAGTCCAAGAAGAATGATAGTAATTATACGTGATGTTGTTGCCAATCTTTGGTTCTCGTACAATTTATTCAAGAAAAAGAAGAACAGGACTATCCAAATTCCCTTTGAAAAAAAGTCATGCAGTATACTGAATATAGCATCAAAAACTTGTATGAAATTCATTGAGCTTCCCCTTCCTTTTTTCCTTATTATACCATTAGGAAGGAGTAATACATCTTGTGATTTTTGTTGTATATGATATACATGCTCGATTAACATAACGTAACATTATCGAAAATTCCTTCTTTTAAAAATCCTCATGATATCAACATTTTGCGCATAGTTTACGACTCATTCTTTATGCTCTATTTTATACATTCCTATAACAGTGCGGATTTTCTGTTTTATTGTTTTGTAATTTTTGTATAAATCTTTGTATATATGGGTTGTCCAAGTTAACAACAATTATTATCAAAACATGTAATTTATTTGGAATATCCATAGTCTAAGGGTAGATTAGAATGGCAGGGTATCGCGCCCTTATACTATATATATTATATTCCTGAAAATTTTAGGGATTCCCAATATATTTTATTCTTCTTTCCTATTCTTTTAAGGGAATAAGCATGTGTATATTTTTATGTGAATAGAATGAACAGATTGCGTGAACAGAATGAACAGTTCACAGGTAATTGCTTGATATATATAGAATTTTTTAGTATGAATGGATGGAAGATAGATGGACATTTGAACAGATTGGAGGTGTTCATGATGGAAAACAACCAAGAATGGATAAGCGTAAATGATCTTGCTAAAAAAGTTGATGTATCTGAAAATACATTAAAGCGCTATATAAGAAGACATGAACAATTCCTTACAGTAAAACAAGGAAATCGTAGCAAATATTTTATTCATTCTGATTCTGTAAAAATCATGAAACAGATAAAAAAGTTGTATAACGATAACATGAATGAAGAGGAAGTTAATAAAAAATTACAAGCAAGTGGAGTACCCTTAATCATTACTGTCTCAACAGATAACAATGGAGTAGAACCTTTATCTATGAACATCTTGGACACCATGAACGGGTTGCATGAACGGCTTGGACAACTTGAACAGATTAATAAAAACCAAAGCGAACAACTTGAAGAACTAAAAGGGCTAGTTAAACAACAAGCTGAACAGCAAAAACAACAACAGGATTTTCAAAAAGCTGTGATTCAAAGAATGGATGAACGTGATCAAAACCTAATGACTATAATCCGTGAAAACCAGGAAACTAAAAAATTGATTGCAAGCACCCAACAAAAAAAGTGGTGGCAATTTTGGAAATAAAAAAAGCCTTGCTTATATGCAGGGCTTTTTTATACAGAATTCTATACGGATTTTTGTACTAATACAGGACATTCGTAAACCGGAAAACCCCCATTATCTCCACAATGTATAAAATCGTGTATAGAAATATTAAAACAAGGACAAAAAGAAATCCGCTTTAAAACAAGGATTCCCCCTTGTCCTTGCTACCGATAATGATGCGTTATGTTAATTAAATATGTATATATTATTCATATTTAATTAATCATTCCTTCTTTTAATTGATTTCATAAAGTCTTTTACACATAATTGTAACTAAAGGGGATGATTCCAAATTGAGTAAACAGAATATTAGCACAAAAGTTTCAGGAGATTTAATTGTTACCCATCTGATTGGCAAGATTAAAACAGATGATGTTAACGAATGGTTTAAAGAATTCGAGGAAGTTTGTCAGCAATTCATTTCCGAAGGTCGGAAATACAAATTGTTAGTAGATAGAAAAGGGTACACTCCAGATCATTTTTCAGTTCAAAAAGCATGGAAAGATAAGTTTTTCAATGAAAACATTTTGAATCATAGTAAAGCAATTGCGTTTCTCCTTGAGGAAGGAGAGATAATGAATTATTTACAACAGTCCAATACAAAAGAATCTGTAAATTTTTTTGATAATTATGAACAAGCATTAATTTGGTTGAATGAATATCCAATATAAAACCTTTAAGAATAGTATTTAGCTAATCCTTTTTTTGTTGAAATCGAAACTACCGATAACGAGAATTATGTCAAAAAGCCGTCCTAATGGACGGCTTTTTATATTTTGTTAGAAGATCCTTTAGAATCTTTGAAAAAGTTAGATGCAATACAACAAACTATTCCAGTAATTAGAATACTATATTTCACCATTTTACTTGTATGCTCAAATAAATTAATTCCATCAATTACATTAAGCATTACAAGTCCCCAAAACACTTGAATCGCTCCAAAACCAAATAATATTTTTCCTGTTCGAGAAAATTTCATCATAGTCTTCCACCTTCCCTATATATATAAATTTTATCATAAAAACAAATAGTAACCCCTTGTTTTTGGGTGTAAGTGCTGGCTAGTCGTGTGGGGGCTAAACCCCACGAATTTAACGTAACTAGATATGGAGTAAGCTTATTGCGTAGAACGATAGAACTGGCGGTTCGGCGGGTACAATTGTTAATCCAAGTCGAGCAACTCAACACCCCGTTTTTGGTCTGTTCGGCTTGGCAACATGCCAACCCCCGCCGAAAAAAGTTTTGCAAGGACAGAATCCAAAAGGCGATAGCCTTTAGGTGAGGCTAAACGAACCGCCTTTTGGATTCTGAGGGTGG
>NZ_JMQC01000002.1 GCF_000746925.1 Bacillus clarus | reverse complement strand
AATAGGCGTCGCAACGTCACCACACATTGCCCTTGCAACTATCCACGCTGATCTCCTTCATTGCTTATTCATTACTTACTTGTTTCTTTTCTTTCTTTATTCGTTTGTTTGTTCTTGTTTCATTCGTTCCTTGCTTGCTGTTGTCCTCGCCTCGTGTCGTGTGCCATGCCCTTCCCTCGTGCCTCGCTGTTATCCTTGCTACTGTCAGTGCTGGTACTGTTGCCACGCCCTGTCCTCGCACCCAGCACCGCACCTCACTATCCTACTGGTATATGTGTAGCGATATGGTGGTGTGGTGGTGAATGGCATGGTATCCCTACCTAGTAGCGTTACTATACCGTCCTATATAGCCACGCCCTAGCCATTCCCTTTTGATAGAGGGCTACCCCTTGTTATTGCGTTACAAAACAGCCTCTCTCATAAATGTGTTCATTATTGATAGTTTCCATAAAGAAAACAGTCCATAAAAAACAGTCTACAAAGGTACACCTTAATAGACGGTAAAAAAACTGTCTTTATAGCGTCTATTAAATAAATAATATAAACCTTTATGAACGTTCATAAAATAATTGACCTTTATAGACGGTTGGTGTATATTAAATTTATCAACTAATAGAAACGGTGGTTTTAATAATGACAGGAATCAATTTTGCGTATATGCGTGTTTCAACTAAGGAACAGAATTTAGATAGACAATATGAAGCATTAAAAAACTATGTAAGTGACGAGAAGTATATTTATAGTGATAAAGCTAGTGGTAAAGATATGGAACGTGAAGGATTCCAAAACATGCTTAAAGCAATGAGGAAAGGCGACACGCTTTACATAAAGTCTATTGACCGTCTAGGACGTAATAAACAGCAAATTAAAAGCTATCTAGAACAGTTCAAGAATGAGGGTATCAGAGTAAAGATCATAGACCTTCCTACTACAATGCAAGACGTTCCTGAGGGGCAAGAATGGGTTATAGATATGATTAACAATATAATTATCGAGGTTTATACTTCAATGGCTGAACAGGAAAGAGAAACTATTAAACAGCGTCAATCTGAGGGAATCGCTGTTGCTAAAGAAAAAGGAAAGCATCTAGGACGTCCAGCAATGGAACTTCCTGAGGAATGGAACAAACTGTACAAGGATTGGAAAGATAAAAAGATAACAGCGGTGGCATTTATGAAAGAAGTGGACATGAAGAAAGCGACCTTCTATAAGAAAGTGAAAGAATACGAGGCGACACTTTAATAGTGTGGTCTTTTCTTGTGCTAGAAAAAAGTTATGGCGACTGCTGTGTATCAGAGGCAAGGAAGCAATAAAAAGTGAGATTTGCACAATATTTAACAATCCTCATACAGCGAAAACCCTTGATATGACTAGGTTTTACAGAAAAACAACATTGTGCACCGCCTATTCACTACACGTCCGTTTTAACACCTTGTATAGCCTCGCACAGCGTCCTGAATCCATTTGTTTGTTTTTGTATTCGAAAATAAATAAAACCCCACAGATTCAATTCTGAGAGGTCTAGTATTGTTTTGAAATCATATTTTAGTGAGGAAAGGGTAAATCACATATGGTACTGACTAATAACCTCAACAAAGCCCATTCTTATCATGTTATTAGTCACTGATACCTAAAAGAGGGATTAACCGAGTTCAAATTATTGTTTTTGGTGGTACACTATTTGCATTATTGTAGTGCGGAATATGAACGTTATACACACTTACTACTCATACATACATAATACATACTTAATTTGTATTCTCTAAAAGAATACTATGATAAGAAATAAAAGAAGACTATCATAAAAGAAAGTAAATAAATGAAAGATTGTATTAACGTTCATTATTTGCACTATTCTACCGCATAAATCTGCTTTTGCTGTTGTGCCACTATTTCTTTATCTATTAGGTGCTGTTTATAGCGTTCCTTATCATCAGTTGATACTTTTGTTATCTTAATATCAAATTCCTCAAATTGTTCCACCTTCTCAGGAACAGCATTGTATAGGTCAACAGTATCCAATGGCTTATATACCACATAGATATTATTTCCACCATTTGTTTTACCTTTCTTTATCAGCCCAACCTCACATAATCTTCTAATGCTACTATGAATAGTTGCTTTACTTCCTGTACGAGTATATGATCTTAGCTGGTCAATGGTAGGAAAGGCGTACCCATAGTTAGGATTGTACAATTGTAGTAACTTAATATAAATAACCATATCAGTATGTGTTATCAATCCTAACTGAATATAGTCGAATAGTTCAGCTGGTACTTGTTCAAAGTAATTATTAAGATTTCCTTTACATACTGTTCCTGTCCCTTGAAGTATAGTTTTTGCCATTTTAAATCATTCCTTTTCTGCAAGTTTAGTAGTTTCATTTCTGAACCCTACATATAGTTACTTGCAAAATGAGAATGAAATAGGACATACAAAAAGGGAACATGGATTATCACCCACATTCCCTTTTCAAATTGCTATATGTTCAAAGATCGTTTAATCAACTCAATGATGACAGCAGAGATAACAACATCAAAATTAACATGAAAATAGAATTCTGTTGTATTTGAATCTTTATCTCTCTTAAAGAAAAACTTAAACATGTATCAGCACCCCATTTTTAATTATTTTTAATTTTAAAATGGTTGATGGTTGCTGATTGAATGAAATCACGTTCTAAAAAATCGCCTAAACGTCATATACGTAACAAGAATAAAAAACCTCTTCATCCAATTACAGGACAATTAACTTATAGTAATTACTCACGTATCTATATTATCTCAAATTTTGCCTAAACAAACAAGTGTTTCCATGTAAAATATTTCTATAATATCAACTTTTATTTCTGATCTTTATTCTCTTACTCTAGATTTCCCCCACTATCACTTAACCACCTTAACTATTATCCACTTTTCTTTATAACCTGATTCTATGATATACTAATAAGGAAGGGAATCACTCCCCTTCTATGTTCTTATCTTAATTTATCTATTCACTTTTGGCGTTTAGTCTCAGTTACTAAATGCCCTTTTTTCGTCCTCCACCTCTATATAGTTCTTAATCTATGTATCGTTTAAGCCCCATTTTCCTCTATCTTAGCTAGTGGTACTTACTTAGGTATTCAACTATCTTAGCCAGTTGGGGTTAAATCTCTTAAAATCACTTGACCTTAGGTTTTGAAGGTTTTTATCATGCTGAAGCGTTGTTAGGAAAATGGCTGGAAGACAGACTTATCCCCTATGCTGAGAGAAAACTATAAAAGTAATCAATCAGAATAGAAGGATGAGTGTCTATGTTTTTTCCATGCCTTGCTTAGTCAGTGTTCCGTATGTATAGACCCCATTCACTCAACAGTTTTCACCGTACATATCCTTTAACAATGGCTTGTCCTGTCCACAATATCGTCCCTGTGCGACAAGCTGAATATGTTCCCTAGTACCGTAGTACTAACGATAACCAACCCGAACCTTTAAGGTAGTTCTCACCTACCCTCACCGAACGAATGGGAATCCAATGAGGGGTGCTATCCTTGTAAAAGCATACTAAGTACTTTCCGCACGACCGATAGCAAGCCAATCAGTTTTTAAAGTGGTTTACAGGCAATTCCACTGTGAACAGAACACGAAAAGGGCGTCACCCATACCTAAACGCCCTGTACATTCACAAGACTTCTAAGTATAGATAACGCCCCTTCATATCCGTTCAATTATGTATATAACAATCCTAGCATTTGCTAGTTGAAATCTACAATAAACAAAGGTACAATAGGTGTATCTAATAAGCCTTGTTGTGCTAAACAAGGCAAATATAACTTATTTGACGGTGCAAACGTCTCCTAAGTTGAAGTCCTGTACGCTAATACAGGTCAAGTCACTTCGCTAAAGGTTGGTAGCCATTAGCATATGAAGTGGCTTTTTTCATGTCCACGTTCTATTAAATTACTTCAATCTTACCGCCATACACCGCTTAAATCAACGAAAATCTGCTATGATTCCCTATAATTTTTAATCTTTACGATATATAGTAATAGTATAAGAGATTGAGGCAAACTAAATCATTTGAGGCAAGATCAGGTATTGAATCTTGCAAAAGGGTTTAGCAGCAGTACATAGAATCTATCAATTTAGAGGTGAAGAATATGATAATCAAAGACATTTTAGAATTGACTCAAACAATGAGAGTGTCTGAAATAGCCAAAGAATTTCTTGAAGTTGGTGAAAAGAAAGCTGTTGAAGGATTAAAGAAAGCTGGTTGCTATAATACCAGCGGAAAACGTGGCTGGTATCTTGCTGAGGGTAATGACGAAAGCGTTCTGGAAAAATCTCTCTATGACTTTGTAGTACCAACTAAAGGAAAAGCCAAAGCAGTAAAATCAAATGCTAGCATTAGTGCTAGTGAAGAAATAGCATCTACTGTTGAAACACCAGTAAAGGAAAGTAATGTAACTTCTGATACTAGTAAAACAACAGTAAAAGCTAGTAAAAAGACAGTTACTAGCGAGTTAGACCCTATTGATGTGCTATTACTTCAAAATCAAGAAGAAAGTGAAAACCGAACTTACCGAGGTTTCTATTGGGACAAGGATATTATCAGCTTCCTAGATGGTATCAAACATGGAAATAAGAGTGATTTAATGAATGAAATTGTTAGGACTGTGCTGAAAGATAAAGGGTTGATTAAATAAATAATTTCAAGAGTACCAGTAATGACCCTAGTGGTCACAGACTATAAAGCAGGGAAATCTATTGTGATTTCCTACATGAGGAATTGTATCTATTCTCCTATATATATTTTCCGTTTAAGGTGTGGCTTAATTGCTACGCCTTTTTGTTTTGCCCTAACTTAATAAATTATTAACTTTAGAAAACGAGGTGTAAATAAATGATTGATGTAAATACAGACAGCTTACCTCATGAACGGAAAATTACTTATCAAATGATTAAGTACCTACGTTTATGTAGAAATATGACTCAAACTCAATTCGGTGAAATATGCAAAATCAATCAAGGCGTTTTAGCACAATTAGAACGTGGTGACATTGCATTGTCGCCACACTATGAAACTAAAATCATGGACGGTATTCGTGCTTTAAATATCAGTCAATTAGAACTGGTATCTGTAAAGCGAATCATTGAACTAAAAGCCCAAAGAATTAAATAACTAAATGGAGGTATGGAGAAATGGAAGTAAGAGACTTATTTGTTGAAACTAAGAAGATTGTAGCTGAATACAAAGCAAAGGCTGAGGTACTGGACAAAGAAGAACAGGAACTACAAGCGGAACTGGTAGCAATGCAGGAAGAAATGACAGCGATTCTATTAGACCAGGAGAATGCAAACTTATCAGAACGTATTTATTTAAAGGCACAAGCAAAAGGAATCAACTCTAAATTAGAAATCATTCATTCTATGATGGAAGAATTAAATGAAAAAAGATCAGCTTTGAAACTTGCTTATGTACCAGTGTTTCAAGAGGTACTGAGAAAAGACCGGTCTAGTGCTAATGAGTATGACGTGACAGAACTCGCTATCCGTCACCGCTATGAATTATTAACTGAGGTGGCTGGTGTAGGTAAACAGTTCCAACAACAATACCATGCAATTGCACCTGATATTTATGAAGTGTTTGAAGATACGAAAGTTAAAGAAGAATTTCCACGATTGGAACACTCATTCAATCAAGAACAGTACCAGCCATTCTTTACATGGTTTGAAACGTCTGTTGTTTCTAAGAATGAAATGTTTTCCGCTACTCGTGGGAATTTACCAGACCATTTACAAGCACCAAAGGAGGCTGAATAGTTATGAACTTATCTAGCATTGTAAAACAAGATGTAATGGACGAATTACGAAAAGGAAATACCGAGGTTCTAAAAGGCTTACCACCAGTTTTAGCTATGCAATATGGATTGGCATTGCAAAATGAAGCAGGTGGTTATATTGAGGAATCCAAAGTAACTGATAAAGAACTAAATGAGGCAATGTTAAACCGCATGAAAGATAGTGGTGTCAAAGAAATGCTGATAAAGAAAATAGAACAAGAGAAGGTCACTAGTTAACGCTGGTGATCTTATTTTATTTAAGGAGGAATATTACCATGCAGAGAGAGATTAAAGACCCAGTTAAACAGGCCTCATATCAGGAAGCGTTAAATAAGAAGTATGGTGGTTCTGTAACCGCAAAGGAACAATACATTAACCCTCGTGCGGTGCTAATACATCATTGTACCAACTGTCATAAAGAATGGTATGCACACCCTACGTGGATACTTACAAAAGAGAATCAAAAGCATGTTTGCGGTGTAGACCCTACTAGAATAGATGAAGTTAGAAAGAAAAAAGTCACAAAGAAGAAAACTAGACCGATGACAGAAGAGGACAAGATTAAAATACCTAACATGGTTGAACAAGGCATGAGTCAAGTAAAGATTGCTAACACATTAGGTATTGCAGTATCGACTCTATCAAAATACTTAAAGAAAGCTGAGGAAAGCAGGGTTCTAATCTAATGAACTTGCTTTCCGCTTTTCTTTTGCCCATTTCCAGCGATGCCCTCAACGATTTCCTTTGCTGTCTTGCGATTCTTATTTATTTCTTTTATCTCAGCCAATCCCTTGTGTACATCGGCAAAGCCTTGTTCGAATGTGGCTTTTAGTCCTTTATGTACACCTCTTAAATTGTCCAACTTACCTTCTACTGATGTTGAGGTTTCCCCATTCAAATTATCCGTTTTACTGTCCACAATATCTAAACTGTCCTCCACCTTACCTAAACTACCATCTATTTTATCTAATTTAGTCTCCAGTTCCGTCAATTTTGCTAGAATCTGTTTTGCTAATTCCATTTCTTTTTCAGTTGCCATTTAGCAAACCTCCCTTTTAGTAATGCTAGTATATCATTCCAAAGAATTAAGTAACTCTTCCTATTGACCCGCAGCAAGGTGAATTGTGCCCAAAAGGATTCCCGAAACTTCGCCAAATTTATTTTTCAAGAAACGGATATTCTATATTAGCAAAAACCGTAACCACCCCCCATTCCATATAACGCTGTACAGCAAAGTTAATGGGTGTTAGTACGTTAATCAAAAGATAATCACCTCAGAATGCGAATCTCGGTGACTTAATCAGCCCTGAAAAGGTTTGAAAATCGTGGTGTATATTTAGCGGAGACCAGACCAGCCTAGTACACCTACCTGCCCCCCATAGGGTGGGGTATCCATATATAAAAATA
>NZ_JMQC01000001.1 GCF_000746925.1 Bacillus clarus | reverse complement strand
GGTGTGAAGTGAAGGCTGGGGTGAAGCGAAGCGAGGGGCTAGCCCCTTTTAATGTCATAAAAATATAGAGTGAAAAAGTATTCATGAACAGTTAATCTAGGCGGTTCGGCAGGTACAATTGCTAGTCCAAGTCGTGCTACTTAAATCCTCGTTTTTGGTATGTTCGGCTTGGCGACATGCCATCACCTGCCGAATTTCTCCATACAAGGAGGAAGGAGGAAGATTTTTTGAGTGGGTTTCTCAAAAAATACTCTCCATTCCTTGTATGGAGAAAAGCCTATAAAGAGATATAGAAAGAGAACCCGTAAAAAAGTTGATATATTAATGTTTTCATAGTTTGATATGTGTCATAGCTTGTGACACGTATATGTGTCACAAGCTATGACACATGTTTGACACGAAGTGTTTCTTTTTTGATTGATAATATTTCTTTTTTGACCTATAATGTGTCATATATTATACATAAATGTATCACAGTTCATGACACATTTAAAAAAGGGTAAGGAGATGTTATAAATGCAAACAGAGGTGTTAAAATTGAATGATAAAAAAATCACTGTTGAATTAACTCCCGAACAATTAAAACAACTTCAAAGGCTTGTAGAAGTTGAAGGAATACATGAAACAAAAGAAAAACAACAAGAAGAAAGAAAAAAGAACCATAATTTTATTCAGTTATATCGTGATAATATGCCAGAATTACGTTGGCTAATGTCTAATCATACTTTTGCTAGTTCATTATTATTTTTTATTTTAGAACATATGGATAACAGAAATGCTCTTGCATGTTCTTATTCTGTTTTTGAAGATTACTTTAGAAAGTCAAGATCAACAGTATACAGAGCAATAAAACTGTTAGAAGAAAATGGTTTTTTAAATGTCTTAAAAATGGGGACATCAAATGTTTATGTAGTGAATGAAGATTTAGCTTGGTCTGATTCAAATGACAAGAAAAAATTCACCAAATATGACGGGAAAATTCTTGTCAGCAAAAAGGAAAACAAAGATTACGAATATCAAAGTCAATTCGATCGGTTCAAAGCATTAAGAGAAAGAGAAAACCTAAAATAAAAAACAGAGAAATTTTATAAAAAAGATACCAAAAAGTACTCGTGAATCTTTAATTATGAGCACTTTTTGGTATCTTTTTATCGTTCTAAATCCATATTTTTATTTCTATTTTTCTTTTTTTGTTGCAAATCTTTTGAAGCAAGATCATATCCTTTTCTTTCGTGTTCTGTTAAATTATTTTCACTAAATCGAGTATTACTAAAGGGATTTAAAGTAATATTCACTTTCTTTTTGCAATACCCTACAATTTGTTGAAACCTCTCTATTCCTTGAGGAACACGCTCTTTATAGAATTCTTGTACTTGCGTAAATAATTTTTGTAGTCTCTCATATTTCGCTTTATATGGTTCTAATTCTTTTTTCTCTTTCTCTAAACGTTTTACAGTTGTATGTAAATCTGTATTATTCACTTTCAAAGCATGATTTTGTTTCTGTAACGTCTCATTTTCTCTTTTAAAGGCCTCTGAAGCTTTCGCAAGGGTTTTAATCCTTTGAAAATCTTCTGGGCTAATTTCAACAGTTTTGGAGCGTATGAGACCTCCTTTTTCTTTCACAGACATGTTTTCTACTTTTTTCCCAACATCAACTGCCCTTTTTAAATCATTTAAACGATTTTTCATCTGTTGCATAGATTTCTCTATTTGTTGTTTCTCTAACTCTTTCTCTAAAAGAGTATCTTCTAACACTTGTACTTCTTCTTTTGCTGTTAAAGCCTTCAAACGCGTCGTTTCGATGTGCTTTTTATCACTGGATACACCACGCTCTAAATCAAAACCTGTCTCTACCATATGAGTATGGAAATCGTCCTGAAGCGAAACTAACTCTTTACGATTAAAAATCTGTTTTGCTGATAATTTCTTTTCTTCAGTTACTGGAACCATCCCCACATGCATATGAGGTGTTTTTTCATCCAAATGTACGGCTGCATGTACAATGTTTTGTTCTCCATAGCGTTCTCTAAGAAAGCTATAGGCTTCCTCAAAAAATTTTTTTTGAAAATCTGGATTTTTTTCACTTAAACGTTCAAAAAAACCCCTATCGCTTGTTACTATAAATTCACACATCACAACTGCATCTTTTCGAATTGCTCGATTGGTTTCTACATTCTGTTCGATCTTTTCTTTCACTGTTCTTAAATAATCAATGTATTGATCGTTATGTAAATCATAATTTAAATGACTTTGTTCTTTTTCAATATCAGGATTTGTATGACTCTCTTTTTCTCGTTGATTATGAATCTGGATTCCCTTCACATCTCGCATTTTAAATTTCTGCATTCTACAAATGGCAAAACTCACGAATCCTCACCTCAACTTGTCCTATTTTTTCTCTTTATATTGTTCTCGACTACTCTATAAAGTATATATACTTCTCTACTGTTTTTTCGGTGGATTTCCATGTAAAGTATAGCACACTATACTTTACTATCGTAAAGAGTGTGCCCCCATAGGGGGATTTCAGCTTCGCTGAATAAGACCTTGGGCTTTGCCCAAACCCACTGGGAAACTTTTCCCCAGACCCCCTTAATCAAACTCCCCAACCCCTCAATCCTTGAGGGGCTCCCTCGCCGGTTGGCAGGAACAAACCGTAGTTTGTTCAGTGCCAAGAGGGTTTGGGTGTCGTTCGGTTGGTCAAGTCAAATACTCCCTTTGCTTCGCTAGGTCCGTTTTGATTGACCAACACATTTTTTCTTTTATAATATGTTTTTCATCAGTAAACCAAGTACTCCTGTTAACAATGCGCTTATGATTAATCGTAAAATCCATGTAGTATTCGCACTGATTTTTTCTAATTGTTTATTAATAGTTAAAACATCTTTTTCAGCTACTATGATTCTTGCTTCTAAATTTTTTATGTCATGTTGAATAGCTTTTAAATCTAGATTCATTAGATTGACATCTTTTTCCAGTTCCTCCAATTGTGTCATATGGCATACTTCTCCTTTAAAATTATTTTTAATACATTATATGTATATGATAATTAAAGAATGATGATATAAAAAAAGAGCACCCAAATGTGCTCGTCCATTACGATTATACTTAATAAATAAAACATATTGTGTCATTTATTAAGTATATGCTTGTCTCATCTAAATTGCCTTATTCAGCGAGGGGCTAGCCCCTCTAAGTGTCATACAATATTGAGTAAACACTAATTCATAAACAATTGATCCAAGCGGTTTAGCAATTTCATTTTCGAATGAATATAACCACAACGAACATAATATTAATTATGATAAGAGATTGTTATACTTCACTGTGTGTACCCATAAAAAGAACCCTAATATTTGATAGGGTTCTTTTTATATGTCAAGCCAAAAAATAAAGAAAGGCTTATCTAGTTATATACACATTTTTGTACCCTGCATATACTAACAATATACAACGGCCTACTTAATAAATTACCTTATAATATAGCAAGCGAAAGGGGACATCATGAATTATTCATTTAACAAATGTGATGGATTAATCCCTTTTAAAAAGAACTATGAGTGCTCAACAATAGCCTGTAGAGATCCTTGTAATTTAATCTCCAATAAAAAAACCAAAAGTTTATATATAACTTTTGGTTTTTTTATATTCACACTTAAAAGTAGGTCTTCCTATTTTATTCAATATTTTTTAATTTGTTCATTTTCCTTTGTTTTTGAGTGTGAAGTGAAGCGAAGCGCTTGCCCTTTTTAATGTCATAAAAATATAGAGTGAAAAAGTATTCATGAACAGTTAATCTAGGCGGTTCGACTTGGCAACATGCCCATACCTGCCGAATTTCTCGATGCAATGAAGAAAAGCCTTTTTAGTAATAGAAAAGTTTTTATCTTGTCAATTTTGAATGAATATAAGAATAATATACACAATAATAAGTGTAAAATGTGGTGTAGAATTATTCTTTAACGGTGCTCTCAAAAAGAACCCTATTATTAAATAATAGGGTTCTTTTTTTATAAGGAGATTGGCTGAACTTAATACAATATATGCTTGTTCTTTTTTTTTGATATCTTATAAAGATATATTTTTCCCCTTGTTTTT